>URJU01000150.1 GCA_900548315.1 uncultured Coprococcus sp.
CCTTATCGTCGGCAGCGTCAGATGTGTATAAGAGACAGCATAAACACCCGATATTATTATACCATCATTTTTGAGTATAATTTTTAAACTATTTATTAACAAATTTTTAACTTTGTCAATTCCGAGAGCGAGAGATTCAACTACTAGGACATTTTCAAACTTGTCGATGACTATGCCGGGAAGAAAATCAGCTTCGCCAAAAACAATTCTGCAACTGCTGGTGTCCACGGTCTTTTTTCTGTAATCCCATGCATCCTGAAGCCGTCTTGTAAAGAATGCCTCATCAATCTCTATGTTGGCATCCCTTGTCAGCATGCGCACGGTTATCTTGGAGCTGGTGTTGATAAATCCCTTACCAAGATGATATCCGTCAAAATCATTTACCAGAACGATATCTCCATTTTCGAAGTTTCCAAGGATGGAATCTATCTCGTTGTCAAATATCCAGGCACCTCCTGATTTGAGAAGTCGTCCCTCACCTTTTTTTAATGTAACGATTGCACCCATTTTTCATAGTCCTTCTTTCTATATTCTATATATAATGTAAGTTCGATGTCTGTATTTAAGAATACAATACCTGTATTACATATTGGCTGGAAAATTACCAGCGCACAGACTGTATTTTACCATATGTATGCATGAAATCACAACATAACTATCTGCATTGCGTGATACGAGGTAAATAACAACAAATCGAAATTAACAGAAATGTAACAAAAAACATATAAAAAAGTTATACTTGTAAAAGTTATGTAATACGTGTATACTACGTGTGGAAAATAGTACAAAGGAATAGAAATCTAAATAATTATAATTATGAAGGAGATCAGATAATGAGTACAAAATTCAGAAATACCAGTATGTATGCTGCATATAAGCGTTTCATATGTGCGGTATTGGCATGCGCGTTAGTAATGTCAACATTCTTTACAGGAGATGTGATTGTTATGGCACAGGAATCTGAGGGCGTAGAGACAGCTCAGATTGCAACGGAAACAGACGCAGATAAGTCAGGCCTGATTGCTGAGGAAGGCGGGTACAGATATTACATTGATGGAACTGCGGTCAGCAAGACCGGATGGATAACAGCGAATGACAGAGAACTCTATATTGATGAGAACGGATATGTTTCCAAAGAGTACTTTGCAAATGAACACCAGCTCAATGTTTACGATGGTACACAGGTTGCAGCGGCGTCTAATATTGAGACTGTACTCAGTGACGGTTATGATTATCTTTTTGACATCCATGGTGTGAAGGTCACAGAGATGGGCTGGGTGCTGGCAGGCAATTGCAAATATTACATAGATGGAAATGGCAGCGTCAAGCAGAAATATACCAGGACTGGAGATATTATAGAGCTCTATGGTGACAGCACCGGTCAGGGCAATTGGGAATTATACACAGATACTTGGATGACGATAGATGGAGTAAAATTTTATTTTAGCGGAACAGGTGTGTGTACAAAGTTTTATTTTATAGATCTTCAAATGGCAAAGGTACTTGGAGGCGACAAGTTTGCACTAGCCAGCAATCAGATATTATCTATGGATGACGGAAGAGAGTATTTTTTTAATGCAAAAGGTATCCGCACTTCAAAAGCTGGATGGTATACATCGAAGAACGGTCAGAATATATATGTTGACTCTCTTGGCAGGGTCATTGGTAAGGTAAGTCGAAAGGGTGGCGTGTACAGATTGTACAAGGTTGATTCTACAGGAACAAGTTGGAATCTTCAAAAAAACCAGTGGAAGGACACGAATACATTCTTATATTATTTTTCGAATGATGGACGAGCTACAGTGGTATACAGCAAGTCATCAAAGAGATTGTATAAATATTCAGCAAAATCAAAAAAGTATGTGGCAGTGAAGAACGAATTGAACAAACTCAACGGAAGGGCTTATTATTTTTACAACAGCAAGGGTGTGAGGGTAACAAGCACTGGGTGGAAAAAAGCGAATTCGAAGACATATTATTACATAGGCAAAAAGGGATATATGAAATCAAAATATGTCGTGTCGGGAGCTGCGAAGAGACTTTACGATTACAATTATTCAACAAATAAGTGGGTTGCTCAGAAGAGTAAGTGGCGCCAGGTCGGTGGACAGAAGTATTATTTCAACTCAAAGGGTGTTGCAACGGTTGGATATGTCACAGGTATCCGGAGAGGATATAAGCTTTTTAAGGGAAAGTGGGTTCCTATAAGGTGTGCTATACAGAAGATTGGAAGTTCAAACTATTACTTCAACAACAAAGGTATTTTAGTGAAGAAAGCGGGCGTGTATAAAACAGCAAATGGCTACCTGGCTTACGTCAACAAGAGAGGAGTTGTATATAAGAGAGAGTACAATCTTGAGGTTAAGAGATACTACACAATAGATCTTGGACATGGGAAGACGACAAAGGTTTATGGATATTATGATCTTGGTGCAGCTAAGAGACTTATGGATGAGGTAAATGAACATAGAAATGAAAATGGCCTCTCATCTCTCACAGTGTCATCGTCAATGACTGAGACAGCTACTACTAGAGCTAAGGAGATAAGTAATACATACAGTCATTACAGACCAAATGGAACACTCTGTATAAATTCGATGTATGAATTATTTGGAGAAAATCTAGCGGGTGGTTTCAGTGATGAATCGCTGGCGTTCAGGGCGTGGACAAAGTCAACAGATCATGACAGGAATATGCTTGACACCTCATATAAAACCTTGGGAGCAGCAGTGTTTGTAGCACTCAGCAATGACAATGAAGGTTACAAGAGATATTATGTGCTGACATTTGGAAAATAAACAAAAAAGCTGTGGAAATTTATCAGGATAAAGATGACATAATACACTTCAAATGATTTAAATTAAATTGAATTATATGTGAAAATAGAGTACCATACATAGTAGAGAGTAATTGGTCGGATGTGAAATGACTGGCTAGTTTTGGAATGGAGATTGTGTGTGGGTTTCATATATTCGTCTTTAAATAAAAGTGACAGTGAAAGCTGGTCACAGTTTGACAACAGAATAGCAAGGATGCTTCCATTTGTGGCGGGCGAGGTGTACTTTGATCTGAGAAATTATAATGCCTGTACAGGTGAGTTTGGAGTATATACCAGATGGGACGATGAGCTTAAAGATGTGCTGGGGTATGAACTTCCGTGTGGGGGATACTTTGTTAAAGCTACAATAACGCAGGCATATAAGTTTCACAATCTTGGGCGCAGCCTTTCTGTATATATGAAACTGATATCGCACAGTGGAAGATTATATCCGTATAGAACATATATTATGTTAGATGGCAGACCGTATAGTTTGGAGTTCGGCGGTGAGGAGCTTCTGCCGATGGACGATAGATTTGAGGAGCTTGCGTTTGATGGTGATGTGAATCATCAGGAGGCTGGTGTGACATCATCGGCGAGTGGCAGCCAGATGAGGCGGATGTTTGGCAGCCAGAGATTCAGGTGGAACAGCAGTCAGATGAGGCGGATGTTTGGCAGTCAGGGCGGTTTCCGGTATCTGCAGGGAAGTCAGTATGGATTCGCCGGTAGGGCAGGCAGTCAAAAGCTGTTTTTGCGAGTAGATATAGAACATATGGCATGGTCGGTTGAAGAACAGACAATAGAGCGCCGGGATACACAGGATGGACAGGATAGAATGAAAGAACTGTTGATGGAGTATCCGCAGGAATGGCAGCTTATCAACAGGAACAGAAGACCGGTCAAGAATATTGGAGGCAATGCCAGATTCGGTTATGGTCTGGATTTGATTTAGAGATAACAGGGAACATACATGAAAAAAGAATACACAGAAGAGATAAGGGGCTTTCACACATTGTGGACAGCTCCTTATTTCACTCAGAATACAAGCGGTACATATAACATGCAGGATTATGAATTGCTGACAATGATATTGTCGGCTTTGATGTGGCGCAAAATGAATGGCCCAATAACGCTTTATGGTGATGAAAGAGCCATCGATTATATACACAAAAACAAAATAGATCACATATGGAATGGTGGTATTGAGGAGATAAAGGTACCTAGTGAGATATCTCCACGGGTATTTTGGGCTGCCGGAAAGCTATTTGCACTCAAACGTGCACAAATGCCGGCTGTAATGGTGGATCTTGACCTTATAGTGTGGAAGAATATAGGCAGTTACATAGACGGAACAGATGTAAGTGCAATACACAGAGAGGGGATATATCCAGATGTGTATCCGGGAAGAGAATTCTTCAATATGAGAAAAGGTTGTGAATTTGATCCTGAATGGAGCTGGGATGTCCCGCCTGTGAATACGTGTATGCTGTATATTGCGGATGAGAATTTTAAGAAGTATTATGTGGACAGTTCCATAGGTTTTATGGAAAATTGTATGGAGACGGAGGAGAATCTGTGCCATATGGTATTTGCGGAGCAGAGACTTTTGGCTATGTGTGCCGAGAAGTGCGGTAAGATGATTTCGTCATTCTTTCCTGAGGCTGCGGATATAAGCAGGCAGGATGTGTTTACACATCTGTGGGGGTACAAGAATATTCTGAAGTTCAATTTTCAAAAGAGAGTGGAGTACAATAACCGCCTTTGCGAGAGGATAGAGAGAGACTTTCCGGAAGAGGCACATATTTTAGGGGAGTTAAATGTTTGTGGGTAAGATACTGAAGAAGATACCCAGGGAAATATATATTTATATATTATGGGGAATAGTTGTCGGGGCAGTAAATCTTGGATCTACATGGATTTTTATGTCAAAATGCGGAATAGATCCGGTGAGAGCCAATTTTCTGGCATGGATACTGTATAATTTCGTTTCGTTTATAACAAACAGAAAATCCGTATTCCACACAGCTGCGGAGACGGCATGGGAGTTTATAAAGGAGCTGCTGGCATTTTATGTGAGCCGTGTATTTACACTGATCGTAGAGGAGGGGCTCATATACATACTGGTGGACAGACTGCACCTGTGGGCGATGGGGATAAAGACATTCACATCCATATTAGTGATAATTTTGAACTATTATATAAGCAAAAAAATTATATTCAGGAAGATAAAAGAGAGGCTTTGAGAGGCATTTGCTGAGAAATGTTTATCGAAATTTAATAGAAAAACATGCATACAATTACTTCCAAACATTTTATAGTTGAGGTATAATATAAAAA
>URJU01000151.1 GCA_900548315.1 uncultured Coprococcus sp.
ACGAGATTACTACGCGTCTCGTGGGCTCGGAGATGTGTATAAGAGACAGGCCTCAGCCTCTGTCTCATCATTCGTAAGCTCATGCCCTGCCTTGTTCAAAAGTCCAAGCATGATCTCACTATCTACCAGGTTCTTATCACATCCGAGTGATATGAGTAATACTTTCATTTGTTCTCCAATAATCGTTAGTTTTAGTTTATATTGATCGAATCTACACAGTTAGACATGAGCATCGCTATCGTCATAGGACCAACTCCGCCAGGTACAGGAGTTATCGCTCCTGCGACCTCCTTTGCAGAATCAAAATCAACATCTCCGCAAAGCTTGTTATTCTCATCTCTGTGGATTCCCACATCTATAACCGTTGCTCCCTCCTTGATATATGACGCATCTATCATCTTTGGCTTTCCTATTGCCACCACAAGGATATCGGCACGTTTACACACTTTCTTCAGATCTTTGGTTCTGGAATGGCACACTGTTACTGTTCCATTTTCTCGGAGCAGCAGCATGCTCATAGGCTTACCCACTATATTACTTCTGCCTAGTACCACACATTCCTTGCCCTCTATCTCTATTCCAGATCTCTTTATAAGCTGAATAACTCCTGCCGGTGTACACGATACAAATCCCGGCTGTCCTATACTGAGTGCACCTACACTCATAGGATGGAATCCATCCACATCCTTTTTAGGTGATATAGTCTTTATCACCTTATCTTCATCTATGTGTTTTGGAAGTGGAAGTTGTACAAGTATTCCATTTACCTTGTCATCAGCATTAAGCTTTTCGATGAGATCGAGTAATTCTTGCTCTGTTGTCTCCCCTGGAAGTTCATACGAAAGAGAGCCTATCCCTATGTATTCACACGCTTTTTTCTTATTGCCTACATATACTGATGATGCAGGGTCATTGCCCACCTGAATAACTGCAAGGCATATCTCAACCCCCTCAGCCTTAAGTCCGGCAACCTTCTCCTTCAATTCATCTTTTATCTGTTTTGATATAACCTTACCGTCTATAAGTTTATACATATATCTTCCTCCTAGAATAATCCAACGATCTTTCCATCATCATTAACGTATATTCTCTCAGCAGCTGGCGACTTAGGCAGTCCCGGCATAGTCATTATAGTTCCTGTTATCGCAACAACAAAACCTGCTCCGGCACTCACATAAACCTCTCGTATATTTACATCAAATCCTGTCGGTCTTCCAAGTTTCTTAGGATCATCCGACAGAGAATACTGGTTCTTTGCCATACATACAGGGAAGTTTCCAAAGCCCATCTCCTCTATCTTTGTGATAGCCTTGCTTGCCTCTGCACTGTATGTCACTCCATCTGCACCGTATATCTCTGTAGCGATACAGTTGATCTTATCCTTTATTGAAAGGCTATCATCATAGAGCACCTTGAAGTTGCTCTTTTTATTCTCAATTGTGTTCAGGACTGCATTCGCAAGATCAATACCGCCCTTGCCTCCCTGCTCCCACACATTTGCGAGAGCAAAATCGCAGTCTCTGTCTTCGCAGAACTTCTTGACAAAATCAAGCTCAGCCTGGCTGTCTGTGACAAATCTGTTAAGTGTCACAACAACAGGCACACCGTACTTCTGAAGGTTCTCAATATGCTTTTCCAGATTGACTATACCAGCCTTGAGTGCATCGAGATTCTCCTCGCCTAGATCTGCCTTTGCTACACCACCGTTGTACTTGAGTGCCCTTACTGTGGCAACAAGTACTACTGCATCCGGTTTCAGGTTGTTCATACGACACTTGATGTCAAAGAATTTTTCCGCTCCGAGATCCGCACCAAATCCAGCCTCTGTTATCACATAGTCTGCAAGCTTTAATGCAGTCTTAGTAGCCATTACACTGTTGCATCCATGTGCTATATTTGCAAATGGACCACCGTGTACTATTGCCGGTGTATGTTCAAGTGTCTGGATAAGATTTGGCTTGATCGCATCCTTTAACAGCGCTGCCATAGCTCCTACAGCCTTGAGATCTGCTGCGGTAACAGGCTCATTGTCAATATTGTATGCAACTATTATCCTTCCAAGTCTCTCCTGAAGGTCCTTCATATCACTTGCAAGACAGAGGATAGCCATGATCTCTGATGCAACGGTGATCACGAAACCATCTTCTCTAGGAACTCCGTCAACCCTCTTGCCAAGACCCACAACCGTGTGTCTGAGGACTCTGTCATTCATATCCATACATCTCTTGAAAACAATTCTGTTTACATCGATCTTGAGCGCATTACCCTGCTGGATATGGTTATCCAACATAGCTGCAAGGAGATTGTTTGCCGATGTAATAGCATGGAAATCTCCTGTAAAGTGCAGGTTCAGATCCTCCATAGGAACAACCTGAGCATATCCACCGCCTGCCGCGCCTCCTTTTATTCCAAAACAAGGTCCAAGTGATGGTTCACGAAGTGCTATTACTGTCTTCTTTCCCAGCTGTCCCATAGCCTCTCCAAGTCCTACTGTGATCGTAGTCTTTCCCTCACCTGCAGGTGTTGGATTGATAGCTGTAACGAGGATAAGCTTTCCATTCTCGTTGCCCTCAACTTTCTTAATAAGTTCATCAGAAAGCTTTGCCTTGTATTTTCCATACATATCAAGATCATCCTCTGATATTCCGAGCTTGGCAGCGACCTCCCTAATGTGTTTCATTTCAGCATTCTGTGCAATTTCAATGTCTGTCATCATAGCTCTTATCCTCCGCTTTTTATAAATTATTGTCTATATATTCATCGAACTGTTCCTGACTCATGAGGATCTTTCTGGCCTTTGTTCCTTCCTCCGGGCCAACAACCCCTGCCGCCATAAGCTGATCCATGATCCTGGCAGCTCTGTTAAAACCAATCTTGAACGTTCTCTGAAGCATACCTATCGAAGCTTTTTCTTTCTCAATAATGAATCTTCCCGCCTCAACGAAATATTCATCCTTATCACTTGCTGATGCACCGCCTATTGCCGTTGCACCTGAACCGCCATTTCCCGATATTGATTTTGCCACGTCATCATCATATGTACCGACTCCGTTATTCTTTTTAAGAAAATCAACTACAGCCGTGACCTCATCATCGGATACAAATGCCCCTTGTACCCTTACAGGTTTTGGATATCCTGTTGGATAAAACAGCATGTCTCCTTTTCCAAGAAGTTTCTCCGCTCCAACCATATCCAGTATAGTTCTGGAGTCCACTCCCGATGACACCGCAAATGCAATTCTGGACGGAACATTTGCTTTTATAAGTCCTGTTATGACATCCACAGACGGTCTCTGTGTAGCTATAACAAGATGGATTCCCGCAGCTCTGGCAAGCTGTGAAAGTCTAACTATCGCATCCTCAACCTCACCGTGAGCAACCATCATAAGATCAGCAAGCTCGTCCACGATCACCACTATCTGCGGCATCTTAGACAATTTCTCGCCATCTGCCCCGGCAATTATAGCATTTTCAACCTTATCGTTATAACCCTGTATGTTTCTCACACTGTGTTCAGCAAAAAGCTGGTATCTTCTTGTCATCTCAACAACTGCCCAGTTGAGCGCACCAGCAGCCTTCTTTGGATCCGTGACAACAGGTATCAACAGATGCGGTATACCATTATAGCATGCAAGCTCTACCATCTTAGGATCTATCATTATGAGCTTGACCTCCTCCGGTGTAGCTTTATAGAGGATACTCATGATCAGTGTATTTATACAAACTGATTTACCTGATCCTGTGGCTCCTGCTATCAGAAGATGAGGCATCTTTGCAATGTCTGTCGCGATTACCTGTCCACTTATATCTTTTCCAACAGCAAATGCCACTTTTGTCTTGAGGTTCTTAAAGTTATCAGACTCTATAAGTTCCCTGAATGCTACAATTGAATTCTCTTTGTTTGGCACCTCTATTCCTATCGCAGCTTTTCCAGGTATTGGCGCCTCTATACGAATATCCGCCGCAGCAAGATTGAGTTTTATATCATCAGCAAGATTAAGAATCTTACTTACCTTCACTCCCTGTTCAGGCTGCATCTCAAATCTCGTAACAGCAGGTCCACAGCTATAATTCGTTATCGTGACATTTACTCCAAATGTCTCAAGAGTGTTTTTTAATTTTATAGCAGTCTCTCTTACATGCGCATCTCTATTTGAATTATTATTCTTTGGCGGTTGATTGAGCAGACTTGCGGTAGGGAATCTGTACCTACGTCCCTCTTGATAAGTCTTTGCATCAGTATTGCTCTGAATGTTTCTCTTCGTCGGTTTCTTTGTGTTTGAACCTGTTGTATCCTCGGCAAACGCAGAATCCATAAGTGGATTGTAGTCAGAAACGCTCTCAGGATGCATATTTCCATTGATTGCTCCGGCAAGTATATCCTCTGGATCACCGTCTGGGATATCCTTCCGAATCATAGTTTTGTCCATAACCGCACTAGCTGCCACCGTATCAGATATGATCTTCTCCGGCTCCTCAAGCGTCTTAACTGTCTCCATACGACCGGAATTTCGTCTATTGTGTACAGTTCTTCTATCTAGATTGTCATCCGTCCCCCTGTCAACCTGAACTGGATTGATGTACTCCTCCTCATCAGACATTACTATCTTTTCAACATCGTTACTGAACTCATCATATGGCGATGCAGTACGATCACTAAACAGATCATCTGACTGCAGTTCATGAACATCTTCTCTATAGAAAAAGTCTTTTGGTTTTTCATTTTTATTTTTACCGCCGTCTGAAGGATTATATTCCGTTTTATTTTTATCTGTATTCACCTTCGTCTTATAGACATTGAGATTTGCCATCGATGGCTTTGCACGCCTGCCCGCAGATACACTCTCTCTGTCTTCATCCTCCGTCACCTGATTATATCGCTCCCTATCTCCTTCATAGTCAGTATATTCATCATCGTGATCATACCGTTTGTCGTAATCGTCCGATCTCTCATATCTGATCTTTTCCCACAATATTTTAATATTGTCAATTACTGATATCTCTGTTATGAGTATAAACATCACGACCGCAAGAATGAACATCACTATACATGCCCCCGGAACACCCAAGAGTTTCCTTATAGCAAAAAAGATACCGCCACCTATCACGCCGCCACCTGTCTCTTATACACATCTCCGAGCCCACGAGACGC
>URJU01000152.1 GCA_900548315.1 uncultured Coprococcus sp.
CATTCCCATGGATGAAGGATCTGTCGCCAAGGCTCTCAGTACTGTCACCGGACCTCAGAGATTGTCTTGATATACCGGGATATGTGTCATCTCTGTACAATTATCTCTTATCCGAGATCAATCTTCTCCCGGGGGAATCCGATACAGAAAAGCGGCGCAGGCAGATATCTTATCTGAATATCAGGATGTTCATGCAGACATTGCTTGACAGAATGGACAGAACCAGCATGGCGAGCGGTCTGGAAGCCAGAGTTCCATTTGCCGATCCGAGGATACTTGAATATGTATTCAACATACCATGGGAATTCAAATATTCCGAAGGCTGTGAGAAAAAGCTTCTGAGAGAAGCCATGAAGGATTACGTACCGCACGAGATCATGTACAGAAAGAAAAGCCCATATCCAAAGTCATATGACCCTCATTATGAACAGGAGCTTGCAAAGAGGCTTCTCTGCGTGCTAAATGATCCGGAAAGTCCTCTTCTGCCTCTCATCGACAGAGAATATGTGAAAAACTTCATAAACGCGCCAAAGGATTACGGCAGGCCGTGGTTCGGTCAGCTCATGGCAGGACCTCAGATGATGGCATATCTTCTTCAGATTGATCACTGGCTGAGAAAATATGCTATTGTCCTTGACATATAAAAAGACTTCCAGCCTTCTATATACATGCGGCGTATCGAAAATGGCGAATACGCTGCATGTACAAGAGGTCTGAAAGTCTTGTTTTTGCAGGCAATTTATATATTTGTTATTTATAGATTGCTTTCGCAGAAGGACTGCCCTTCTTTATCAGTTTCTTGTATGCTGTGGCCTTATTCCTAGGTACTGCAAATGTAATTTTGCTGTATGTTCCACTGAAGGCTTTCGATCCAACGCTCTTAAGTTTAGCTGACTTTATCGTCATCTTCTTAAGGTTTTTGCATGATAAAAATGCGTTTGCCCCTATGCTTGTCACATTGTTACCTATAGTGGCATTCTTTAGAACCGTATATCTGCTGAATGCATTTGCGCTTACAGATGTTATCTTAAACCTTACATCTCCTACAATGACAGTATCTGCGATGGTCAGTGATGCAAATTTCTTATCTGACCTTGAGTACGTTGTTCCGGTAATTGCAACTGTGCCAGTGCCGTCTGCCTTTGCTCCGGTTATTGTGTACCTGAACTTCCCAACTGTATATGTCTTACCCTTGGCAGCCTTTACTATGGTAAATGTCTTTGTTATCTTTCCTGAATATGCATTCTTACCACATATGGTCACACTTGCCTTGCCAACCGCTTTGTTCTTGCTGTAGGTGACAGTGTAATCCTTGTTCAGTCTAAGTATCTTTGCACCAGCCTTGACAACAAGAGACTTCTGGGTATGTACCTTTCCATTGTAGATCTTGTTCTCTATTCCGGAAACAGTGATCTTGCTTGTCTTTTTGCTTATATCAGTTGTTGCAAGTTTGGCAATACTTCCAATTTTAGTTGCTTTGCACACGGTACATGTGTATGTCTTCACACCTGTCGCCGTGTATGTAGATTTCCTTGTCACCCTGCCGGAATTCCACCTATGTCCAAGTTCCTTTACATACACACCTGTGCTCATGACATCACCGCAGATTGAACACTCTGTATGTCCAGTTCCAGACTTTGTACAGGTCGGAGCCTTATCTCCTTTTAGTGTATACTTTACTGTCTTCCCCTCTGAACATGCCGCTCTGTAGATGGTTATCTTAAGCTCTGTGCTGTCATAGTTTTCCTTGTCATCGCCATCGTATACAGCTGTTGCCACCACTGATCCGCCTGCCTTTATCGCAGTCTTAGCATCCGTATCAAGCCATGTCCAGCCCCCCGGAAGTGCAATACTTCCAACGGTCTTATGTGTATTATCTACACTTAACAGCAGATTCGGCATTGCAGCCTTGCTCACATTTACCGTGATCTCAATTTCTGCTGTGTTGTAATTCACACTGTCAGCCGGCGTAAATACAACGGTATACAGCGTCTTGTCACTGTCAGATACAAACGGCTTTATGGAATCATCCTTCCATGCAAATGTTCCCGGTATCTCAACCTGATCAATACCATCAAAGGACACTCTTCCTTCAGATATAACAGCTTTTGCAAGATTGTCACCGTATGTTATTCCGCTTGCCGCTGGTAATTCAACTACTTCTACATCGGCCTTTGAGACATTCAACTGAATAGTTCCCCTGACTGAATTGTAATGTTTCTGGTCATCTGGGGTAAATATGACATCATAGTCTGTAACGTCCACCGATGGTACTACAGAATCATCAGCCCAGCTCCATGTTCCGGTTATGTTTTCTCCTGAAACTCCGATTACGACTCCGCCCGAAATACTTGCTTCATTTAAGGTTTTGTGTGGATCGTAGCTTATAGGATCTGCCATCGGAAGTTCATTGATAACCGGATCAGCTTTAACTATATCGAATTCAGCCTTACAGTTTATATCGTAATTTCTGCCAATGACGTCCGTAATGGTTATTGCTGCTGTTCCAACTTCTGTGTTATCACTGTAAGATACTTCATATTCGCTTGAAGGAATGACTGTATCGCCGTCCATGAGAGCAAACTCAGGCTCTACCTTCTGTCCTGTGTATGTGTACTCAGGCTTAAGTCCGTCAAATGTTGGACTGTCGATCTTCTTTGGTTCGATGGTAAATGTGACATTCTTTGATCCTGAGTAAGCGCCGATTCCTGTTATGGTTACAGTTGCTGTGCCGGCATTGATGTTGTCAGAATAAGTTACAGTGTAGTCCGTGTTTTCTATTAATTGTTCATCATCAAAAACAACTCTATTGATATATACCCTAACAGTTGGGGTTAATTCAGCGCCAGAATAAGTAAACGTTTCGCCTTCCTCAAATTCGGTCTTTACTTTATCATTAATCAACGCTCCAATTATAAGTTTATTATCTTCTATCTTGGATGTTGGATCAAGCTCAGCAAGCGTCGATACATTGAACCAATCTACATCCAATGTAATATTATCTCCGCCCCTGACAAATGCAGTATTCTCCTCAAGTCTAGAGCAATTTGGAACAATAGGGATAATATTATTAGGTTTAGCGTTTATAATCAGTCCTTCAAAATATTCTCCCATCCAGTATATATACTTATCGATTTTTATATCACTATTGTTGAAAAATACTTTCGCATTGTTTTCATATAAATATACTGTATCTAAATTTCCACCATTTAGTATAAGTTGTCCATGGACATGTGTATAACCTGATACCTTCACATCGCCAAGCGTTACTATTGAATCACTATTTACTACTAAGTTGCCCTGCATTTCACCGTTCGTTTTGGAATCAATTATTGTTATTTTTCCATTGTTTACTGTAATCCCATTTACATTATTTCCGTTTATATCAATGGTAAAATCGGAATCAGGATTATTTACATAGCAAGTTTTATATTCTGTATCTGCAATCACAGCAACAACACTGCCAGGCATGTTTTCGGCATAATCTATAGCATGCTGAAGTGAAACAAAGAACTTTGTCTCGTCTTCTTTTGTGACAATGACCACCACTTCCTTATTACAATATTTGCATATTCCATATTCAAAGTAGTGATCGCCAAACACATCATTTTTCTTCTCATTGCTGTATTCAGCTGAGATTGCATCCGATAACTCGTTACATCCGGAATATGTAGTGTTCTTATATACCTTTGTACCGCGTAATACTGGATAAGTGTCTGTTCCGATGGTTTGTCCCCATATTTCTTCTGACTGACCGTCCTGTAAGAGATATGCAACCTCACCGCACTTATATTGTTCTGTTGTTTTACCTTCTACATTTTCGTATTTTCCGGTAATATCACCATATGCATACTTGTCTCCGATCGAATCCCCAGCATAAACGGTACTGTCATAATAGCAGTTTTTGATATCCCCTTTGCCATCAATATCTTCTCCACATATACCTCCAATCTTATCACCACTTCCAGAAACCGCACCCATACTGTTGCAGTATGATATTGCGCTAAAATTAGCCCCGCAGATACCGCCTATATATGTTCCTGATCCACGGATATCGCCAGAATTACTGCAGTTTGTGATATTGCTGGCATAACCGCCAGAACCACTATTTCCACATATCCCGGCAACTCTATAAACGCCGCTCACATTACCTGTGTTATAACAACGTGTGATCGGGCTTGTACTATCACCGCATATACCGCCTACATAAGTATCACCATTAACCACACCTGTATTATCACAGTCAGAAATCGTTCCTCTGTAAGTACTTCCGCATATACCACCAATCCCCAAATGAGAATTACCGGTTGTCCCATTGATGGTGCCTGCATTATGGCAGTTTACGACCGTTCCAAGGTGGCTCTTTCCGCATATACCTCCAACATCGGTAGCGCCACTGAAATATGAATCTAAAATACTTACATTGTAAATCTTGCCATCTTCAATACAGCCGAACAAACCTATAGACCGATCATCGTCCTTTTTTAAATATAAGCCGCTGATCGTGTGGTTTTGCCCGTCAAATTTGCCACTGTATGGAGCAGCAAATGGCACATGGTTTTTTCCGTAATAAAATGTTCCGATAGGTATCCAGTCTCTATACGTTCCTTCATTTAGTGTGCCATCTGATTTCAGAACATTTTCATTTACAACAATATCATCTGTAAGAACTACATTTATTTTTCCGTATGTATCGTTGTTATTGAGCACTTTATCGCTAAACCAATACAGTTCACCTGCATTTCCAATCTCATACACCTTGTCCTTACTATCATCATTGTCGATATCATACTTGTCCGTAGTGAGTACTGCCGGCTGATACGCGTCGCAATCTGTACAAAATCCCTGCGAATTATAATTGTGTGATTTCGTTTCTTTAGTCACATATCCGATCGGACAGTCTTTGCATGCTACTCCTTTTGTATGTTCTTTGTCATCTTGCCAAATATATGTAATATTACCGTTTGTATTATGTTTGTGTTCAGCTCCATCTATCAGAATTGTGGCTCCATCTTCAACAATAAGCTTGTCCAGATTTGTGATGCTCGCACTACTCTCAAATTCTATGCTTTCTCCACTTGCAATCGTTAAATCTTCTTTTAAAGCGGCTTTACCACTGTCTCTTATACACATCTCCGAGCCCA
>URJU01000153.1 GCA_900548315.1 uncultured Coprococcus sp.
GTATGTTATACTGTAATAGATTTTACGGTACTATTATTAAAAAATGATGAAACATTCCGAAAAAGGAGATAAAATTGGACGAAAAGATAGGATTTGGCTGCTCTCTGAAAAATATGTTTGTCGGCGTTGTAAAGCCGGAGGCATATATGAAAAATGGACAGAGTGGAAAGACGTGGCATGCAGTGATGGTCGTATTGGGTATGAGCATCATACTCTATCTATTTACATTTTGGCTGCCATATAACAAGTTATTTGGAAATGGAAGACTGGCCAGGACTGTGGATGAGGCGGTGAACGATTTTGCACTCAGCAATGACGGATTTTATTATGAAGGACGTTACCAGTGGACTGATGACGAGAATATGACTTACATACTGGTGGATACATCCATAAAGGATTCCTCTGCAAAAGAGATAGAGTCCCTTAGAAAAGAAAATGTCTATACCACGGTCTTTGTTGTGACAGGGGCAGAGATAATATCAATGGAAAATGGAAGAATGAGTACCATAAAAGCGAAGGATCTGTACGAGGCATTAAATGAGGTTTATCATGCTAGTTCATTTGGCAAACAGGATATATTGGATATTATAAATAAATGGGACACACCGGTTCTGACCGCATTGTATATAGGAAATGTGATAGGTGGAATAATAAAGACGTTTTGGGTTTCGTTTATAGTGGCGATAGTAGGCTTGATAGTTTCGTCAGCCCTTAAACTTAAAGTATCACTTGGGGCTGTGTACAGAGCAGCTTTATATATAAGATCACTCTGGTACCCAATACTACTGTTGATATCCACATATGTGTGGCCGGCAAAGAAAACTTTGATGACACTAACATTTATGATATGTGCAGCATATATGTTTATGGCGATATATAGATATAATGCTCAGAATCCGGGGGAGCTGAGAGGAAGGGCAACAATGCTTTCAGGCAGTCAGCCGCCGAATTTATAACCTGGACAGACAGATTAAAGTAAAAAATATAACATATAAAATAACAATAGGAGGAGTATCACAATGAATCTGAGAAAAACAAAGATTATCTGTACACTTGGACCTGCAACAGATGACGACGAGGTGCTTAGAAAACTTATGCTTGAGGGAATGGATGTTGCCAGGTTTAATTTTTCTCATGGAGATCATGCTCAGCACAGAAAGAATAAAGACAGAATAGAAAAACTCAGGGATGAGTTGGGAATACCGGTAGCTACATTGCTTGATACAAAAGGACCTGAAATCCGTGTTGGAGATTTCAAGGAAGGTAAGGTTGAGCTTGTTGAGGGACAGACATTTACGCTCACAACAGAGGATATACTTGGAGATCAGGCAAAGGTATCCATCACGTACAAGAACCTTGTAAATGATGTAAAACCGGGTGATACCATACTGATAGATGACGGACTTATTAATATGAAGATAGAGAAAGTGACAGGAACGGAGATCGTGTGCCGTGTTGAGAATGGCGGACCTGTATCCAATCACAAGGGAGTCAACGTTCCAAGGGTCAATCTTACAATGCCGTACATCAGTGATGTGGACAGAGATGACATAATCTTTGGAATTAAGAACGATTTTGATTTTATAGCGGCATCATTTGTCAGATCTGCTGATGATATTCTCGAGATAAGGAAGATTCTTGACGAGTATGAGTGCGACAACATCAATATTATAGCGAAGATAGAGAATATGCAGGGTGTTGACAACATAGACGAGATAATAAGAGTGTCGGATGGTATCATGGTTGCCAGAGGAGATATGGGAGTAGAGATACCTCTTGAGGATGTACCAATCATCCAGAAGATGATTATAAAGAAGGTTTACAATGCAGACAAGCAGGTCATAACGGCCACACAGATGCTTGACTCGATGATGATACATCCAAGACCTACAAGGGCTGAGGCAACAGATGTCGCAAATGCTATATATGACGGAACCAGTGCGATCATGCTCTCTGGAGAGACTGCTGCAGGAAAGTATCCTGTGGAGGCACTTCATACGATGAAGACTATAGCAGAGAGAGCTGAGAGGGATATAGATTACAACAAGCGTTTTTTCAGCCGCGATGCGGTCCAGAATCCTGATATAACAAGTGCTATATCGCATGCGACATGTACAACCGCGATAGATCTTGCGGCAGCGGCTATTATAACAGTCACAAAGTCTGGTAAGACTGCCAGAATGCTGTCAAAATACAGGCCAAAATGTCCGATCATCGGATGTACACCAGTGCCGAAGGTTGCACGTCAGATTAACTTATCATGGGGTGTGCAGCCACTTCTCATCCAGGAGGAGAACAACACTGACGATTTGTTCGAACATTCAGTTGATGCGGCAAAGAAAAATGGATATGTCAAGGATGGTGAGGTTGTCGTAATAACAGCCGGGGTTCCTCTTGGAGTTACAGGTACGACCAACTTGATAAAGGTACATGTTGTGGGACATATTCTGGTAAAGGGATATTCCATAAACGAGAGAACCGCCACAGCACCATTGTGTGTATGTGAATCGGAGGATGACCTAATTGCGAATTACAAGGACGGAGACATTATAGTCATAAGTGAGACAAGCAACAGGGTTATGGAACAGTTAAAGACCGCATCGGCAATTGTCTGTGAGAAGAACGGCGGCAATTCGCATGCAGCCATAGTTGGACTCAGCAGAGATATACCGGTGATACTTGGAGCTCAGAATGCTACAAAGATCCTGAAATCAGGGTCTATAGTCACAGTAAACGGCGAGGATGGAGTTGTTATTTCCAACTAGTCAAAAAGCCATAGTGACAATTGTAAGATCATTAGACTTAGAATAAGACATGTAACAGATATTTAACAAAAACTAAATAAAACCGTACCAAATGAGACCTCCCGTGTTGACAAAAGTAACAATTGTTGCTATACTACAATAGATTTGTAACAAAAACGTAATAATTGTTGCGATGAAAAGATGCACAGGAGGTTTTATTATGTACAAGTCAAAGACAATAAAAAAGACTATCGTTGTGGCTGCGGCTGCCGGAATGATCATAACAACATCGATCGGCACAGTCAGTGCGAGCCAACTGCTCAATGACTCAACGGTTGGAATTTCATCTGCATTTGACAAATATGCAAACACCCTTGCGGGCAATAGTGATAAAAACGCGGATAAGTCAGACGAAACAGTTGCAACTGCATCTGATGCAGCAAAGACTGTCGGAGAGTGTGCAAAGGATGATACTGTGGCTGGAGACAAAAAAGCTGCAGCAAAAGATAAAAAGACAGAGATAAAATATCCTCAGTTTGAAGATAAGTGCCTTGCGGTCACAGATGATTATGTCAACATAAGAGCCGCAGCAGGAACGGATTCAGACGTGGTAGGAATAATAGGCAACGCAGGTGTTGCGGACGTTGTTGAGAAGGGAAAAGAGTGGACAAAGGTCACATCCGGCAACTGTACCGGTTATATAAGAAATGATCTTCTTCTTTATGGCGATGACGCCGGGGAGTACGCAGAGGCAAATTGCAGCAGAATGGCGACTATAAGTACTGAGACGTTGAATGTCAGGGAGAAGGCCGATACATCGGCAGACTGTATAACCCAGGTTGGTGCAGGCCAGAGCTTTGATATCCTCTCACAGACAGATAAGTGGGTAGAGATCGCACTTGATGATGAGACAAGTGGATATGTAAGTGCTGATTTTATAGAGTATACATATAAGCTCGATGAGGCGAAGACCATGGAGGAGATCCAAGCAGAAATCCAGGCTCAGGAGGATGCGGAGAAACAGGCTCAGGAGGAGGCTGCGACAGCTGAAACTGACAGCCAGGAAGACAGTGATGATCAGAGTACAGCAGATGACCAGTATCCAGATGGCAGCCAGGATGATAACGACGATCAGGACACTGATGACAGTCAGGATTCTGATCACGCTGATGACAGTCAGGATACAGCGTCAGGTGATGAGGGGGATGGCAGCGATACAACTGTTGCTGCTCCGAGTGGTCAGACAGGAATAGATCTTGCCAATTATGCCACACAGTTTGTCGGTAATCCGTATGTGTATGGTGGTTCAAGCCTTACGGATGGAGCTGACTGCTCAGGATTTGTAATGGCTGTATATGCTCAGTTTGGATATTCATTGCCACATTCGGCAGGTGCGCAGTCCGGATATGGAACGAGGGTTGATACGTCAAGCCTTGAGCCGGGAGATATACTTTTCTATGGCTATGATGGATCAATAGAGCATTGCGCAATATATATCGGAGATGGAATGATAGTCCATGCCAGCACGGAGGAGACAGGAATCAAGATCTCGTCTGCGTTCTACAGCACTCCGATATGTGCAGTCAGACTGATAGGACAGTAAAAGGTCATTTTGTTCAATATGGCGGAAATAATACGGTTTCGCCAAATAAAGTGAACAATATGCACATTAAATTCTGTCAAATATATTGAAAAAAACGCTCGATATGTTATAATAAACACATCAATTTGGATTCTATCCAAAAAAGAAGGAGTTGGGCATCATGAATTACATAATCAGCGGTAAGAACATTGAAGTTACAGAAGGACTTAGAAATGCAGTACAGGATAAGCTTTCAAAGCTTGAAAAGTACTTTGCAGCTGATACTGGCGCACAGGTCACATTCAGCGTGGAGAAAGATAGACAGAAGATAGAGGTAACCATTCCTATGAAGGGACATATCATCAGAGCAGAACAGGTAAGTGATGATATGTATGTTTCAATCGACCTCGTTGTTGAGGTTATTGAGAGACAGGTTACCAAGCATCGCAAGAAACTCATAGATAAGGAACAGAATGTAGCTTATCTCAATGAGGCATTTGTTGATGAGGATATTGAGGATGACGATGATATCAGGATTGTCAGAACAAAAAAGTTCGCAGTTAAGCCGATGTATCCTGAGGATGCATGCATTCAGATGGATCTTCTGGGACATAACTTCTATGTTTTCAGAAATGCAGAGACAGATGAAGTGAATGTTGTATATAAGAGAAAGGGCAACACATACGGATTGATTGAGCCAGAGTTCTAATTCAGAGGTATAACAGGCATTTGACAAAGCTTTAGCTTGAGAGATAATCGGTTATATAAATCTGTCTCTTATACACATCTGACGCTGCCGACGATAAGGCTC
>URJU01000154.1 GCA_900548315.1 uncultured Coprococcus sp.
GCTCGGAGATGTGTATAAGAGACAGCTTCCGGGCATGTACTCAGTCCGCCAGGCTCCAAATCGTTTCAACACGCTCATCAAGGCAAAGTTCAACGATATGACACTGATCGGTTACACGAGCCGATTTGCCCATACCTACGGCATACCGGAGGATATGACATTCTGCAAGGTGGAGATCGGACAGGGAAGCAATCCAGATACCATGAATGAGGGAATCTGCAAGAATAGAGTCATTGCGACATACATTCATGGACCACTGCTCATTCAGAATCCTGATTTTGTACATTATCTGCTTGAGAAACTGGACGCTCCTATGAAGGAGATACCATTTGAGGCAGCTATGCGCAAGGCATACGATGTGAAGCTTGCTGAGTATGGCAAGCCGGATCTGGAGTTGTCATAATAGCAACATTAATAATGATAGGAAAACCCTAGAGGTTGCAGCCTCTAGGGTTTTCCTTTGTGTGAATATGTACAAAACTATCCAAAATGTATAATTATGTAAACTTGTTGAAAAGCAAGAAATAATATGTCACAATCTATATCTGCAAGTGGTTGGACAGAGACAGGTAGCTGGCAATCAGCCCAAGGAGTACGTCGCCTTTGAAAGACGGAGAAAACCCCAGTAGTAGGCGCTACTGGGGTTTTTGTTGTACTATGGGTTAGTACATCTTGAAAATATTAGTATCTTTGTCTGCCGACATTATAGCATATGATTTCTACCTTCGCAACATTCATTTCCCTCACATATCTTAATGTTTTTTCAGATGTATCAACTCAAAAGAAAGTAGTATAATGATATCGCAAGAAGAAAAAACAAGCGACGCGAAGCGGCATTTGTTTTTTTCTTGCGATATCAACGAGAACCCGTTCGGCGGAGCCGAACATGGAGCGCGGCAGCGCGAGGGTTCGAGTCTGCAAAAAGCAAGAAGAAAAAGCGCGACGCGAAGCGGCATTTGTTTTTTTCTTGCGATATCAACGAGAACCCGTTCGGCGGAGCCGAACATGGAGCGCGGCAGCGCGAGGGTTCGAGTCTGCAAAAAGCAAGAAGAAAAAGCGCGACGCGAAGCGGCATTTGTATTAGTAAATGCGAAGCGGCATTAGTTTCTGTAAATCGGGGTATATTATTCATAAAAACAAATGAAGAGACAATGTGAAAGGAGCAGTGGGTTACATGTTAAAGGACTGGAACAAGCCGGAGCGTCCATCGGATGATGAGATAGACACTCGGTTAAAGATTGCCAGAGAGAATCTGACACGCAATCAGATCAAGGTAAAGGAAGGCAAGATACCTGTATTTGTCATATTTGAAGGCTGGGGTGCTGCAGGTAAGGGAAGTCTTGTCGGAAGGATCATCAAGAATATGGATCCGAGATTTTTCAACGTTGAGTCAGTGAAGTATTCCACAGATGAGGAAAAACGCAGACCATTCCTGTACAAGTATTTTACGAGAATACCGGAACAGGGGGAGTTTGTATTTCTGGATGGTGGATGGATGAGGGACATAGTAGGTGGCAAGATGTCTGGAGGATTGTCAGACAAGGAATACCGGAAGAGAGTTGACAGCACCAAGAGATTTGAGAGGACTCTGGCGGACAACGGATATCTGGTCATGAAATTTTTCTTCCAGATAGACAAGCATGAGCAGAAGAAGAGGCTTGAAACACTTCTTGAAGATGATACTACAAACTGGAGAGTGTCTAAGCATGATCTGAAGCAGAACAAAAAGTATGACGAGTATCTTGAGGCGTTTGACAGCTTTATGTATGACACCAATCTGTCAAATGCACCGTGGTACATGATAGATGCAAAGGAGAGAAAATGGGCAGAACTTCAGATACTCGATATCATCAATCAGGGAATAGAGACTGCGCTGCTCAATCAGGGGCATGCTGTACCTATACTGCAGAATACATTTGCACTCAAGAAGATCCCGAAACTTTCCGAGGTGTCTCTCGACAAGAAACTGACGGATGAGGAGTACAAGGAGGAACTTGACAAGCTGCAGAAGAAACTCGGCAGACTGCACAACGAGCTTTACCAGAAGAGGATACCTGTTATCATAGGCTACGAAGGTTGGGATGCGGCAGGCAAAGGTGGAAATATCAAAAGGATAGCGGAGGCACTTGATGCGAGAGGTTATGTGGTAAATCCTATAGCAAGTCCGGAGCCACACGAGAAGGCAAGGCATTTTCTGTGGAGATTTTGGACAAGACTTCCAAAGTCCGGGCATGTGGCTATATTTGACAGAACCTGGTATGGAAGAGTCATGGTTGAGAGACTTGAGGGATTCTGCTCGGAGAATGATTGGCAGCGTGCATACAATGAGATAAATGAATTTGAGAAGGAGCTGCATGACTGGGGAGCTGTAGTCATCAAATTCTGGGTACAGATCGACAAAGACACGCAGCTTGAGAGATTCACACTCAGGCAGAACACGCCTGAGAAACGCTGGAAGATCACTGATGAGGATTGGCGTAACCGTGACAAATGGGATAGCTACGAGGTGGCAGTTGATGAGATGCTTGAGAAGACCAACACAAGCTTTGCACCTTGGCACATATTGGAGTCAAATGATAAAAAGTATGCAAGAATAAAAGCCCTCAAGATCGTGATTAAGGCGATAGAGGATAAGCTGGAGCATCTCGACAACTAATGATGGGCGCCGGATGCGATCACTCGATACTCAGAATGATATAACACATTTGTGACAGATATAAGTAAAGGTACAAAAAACACGAGGCGGTGATACACCATACTAAGGTATCACCGCCTTTTAAAAAGGTTTTAAGGTATATGTTCCGCCTGGCGTGTATGACCGCAAAGGATAAATTTCAGATATTATCCAGGGAGGGAGATACGGTCCAAGCATCAGGCAGACTACAAAATATAAAAACTATATTTCCTGTATGGGTAAGACAGGAAGATAAGTTATTACCATAATTATATTAATTGTTTTTCTTCGATGATGGCGACTCCGAGCGGGGTTAACTCAAGCTCTCCATCAACTACATTTTGAGTCTGAATATTGGTTCCATGAACATCGGATATGGACTGAGGTTCATCGGTATTATTTAGGTAGAAACCAAATGAGGTTCCGTCATCTGCGTATCTGCAGTGATACTGAACTCCGTCAGGGAGACTCTTTGTGGTTATTCCGGCATCTGCCAGCATCCGCTCCATGATCTCGCCTAGTTTGCTGTAATCTATTCTTGCAGCCACGTAGTAAGCTTTGCCCTTGCCGTAGCCGTTCACAGTCACTGCTGCATTCCCTGCATAGAAATCAGAATCGTAGGTTCCCAGCACTTCCGCTGTTCCAACTCTCAGGATCTCCGCATAGTCTCGAAGTTCACATGAACTTCCATCTGTGAAAGTTACGCTGTTTCTGTCGGATGGATACAGAGTATCGATCTCTTCACTGATGATTCCGAATACATCTGCAAGCCCATTTCCCGGGAATCCCCCAAGGATGCAGAGCTGATCCTTGTCCACGTAGCCGGTGAAGTATGTAGCCAGGAGCTGTCCGCCTCTCTTTACAAATGCAGCGAGGGATTCCGCAGCACCGTCCCTGAGCATATAGAGCATAGGTGCAACAATTACCGCATAATTGTCAAGCGGTTCATCGGATGCGATCACATCCACGTCGACACCGCATTTTGTCAATTCCTTGTATATGGACATGCATGTCTCAGGATATTTTTTGGACTCCTGACCTAATGCCTTGACATCATCTATAGCCCACATATTGTCCCAGTCAAACAGCAGTGCCACTTTTGATCTGATGAGCGTTCCAGTTATCTCGGAGAGCCCGGCAAGTTCGCTGCCGAGAGCGGCAACTTCCTTGAATATCCTGGTATCATTTGTTCCAAGATGGTCCACAACAGCTCCGTGATACTGTTCAAATGAGCCTCTGCCCTTTCGCCACTGGAAGTACTGAACAGTGTCAGAACCGCAGGCTATAGCGTTGTATGAGAACAGCTTGTGGATGCCCGGTCTTTTTAGTTTGTTATATGGATGCCAATTTACAAGCCCCGGAGCACTCTCCATAAGCATGAAAGGCTTGTCCTTCTTCATGGATCTCATGACTGCGTGGTCGAATGTATTCTGTCCCATGACATCAGCAAGGCTTTCATAGTCGTTGTGGAATCTAGGGTATGAATCCCATGAGATCACATCAAGCTCCTTTGCCATAGGTCTGTAATCAAGACCATCGTAGAGCTGCATGAAGTTGGTCGTTATAGGTATCTCAGGGGTGAGCTCCCGGAGGAGCTTTATCTCTGACTTCATGTAATCGTTCATGTTCCATGTGGTGAATCTCTTCCATTCGAGGTTCAGTCCCATGATGCTGAAATCACCATTTTTGTATGGCGGCTCAATCTGTGAGAAACTGCTATATGAGTGACTCCAGAAGGTGGTCCACCATGCTTTGTTCAGCTTGTTTATGTCGTGGTCGAACTTCTCTGCGAGGTAATTCTGAAATCTCTTCACACAGAGACGACAGTAGCACTCGCCGCCAAGCTCATTTGACACATGCCACATGATGAGTCCCGGATGGTTTCCCACATGGGTGTGGAGCTGACGGATGATATTGTAGACCTTTTCTCTGTAAATAGGTGAGCTCATGCAGTGATTTTCACGTACACCCTGGTGTTCCCGGACATCATAGGAATCCACACGTCTGATCTCAGGATATTTCTGCGCCATCCATGCCGGTTTGCCACCCGATGGTGTTGCGAGAACTGTGTAAATCCCAGCATTATAAAGATTATCCATAACGTCTTTCAGCCAGTCAAAATGATATTCACCCTCAGCAGGTTCGTAAGCTGACCATGAGAAAACTCCGAGAGTGGCGGAAGTCATTCCTGCCTCCTTCATCATCTCGATATCCTTAGCCAGAATATCAGGGCGGTCAAGCCACTGTTCAGCATTGTAATCACCGCCGTGTAATATTCCGTTTATCTGTGGAAAAAGCTTGTTTTTGTTCATTTATCTGTCATCTCCTGTAAATAAAGGTAATGTGCTCTATGTCATCTGTTTTTAG
>URJU01000155.1 GCA_900548315.1 uncultured Coprococcus sp.
ATGATGACGAAGAGTCCGACAGCGAGAAATTTTTCAGGGAAAATCTTCTGGATGAGGCTGACCCTAAGGTAGTTAATCCGGAGAGAAAGAAACTTAATATAAGTACGAAGGTTTGGGCAATTGCATTTTTCGTACTCTTGGCGTTGTTTATACTTATATGCGTTATATACGTCAAAAATTATGCAAGAATGAAGTATAATGAGATGAACATCAATGAGATAAGTGCAGATCAGCTCCTTGTAAATGATGGAGTGAAGGATGCGACAAGTGGATACAGAACAATAGCCCTGTACGGTTTGGATTCTAGGGATCATAATATGGATGCAGGAACAAACAGCGACAGTATCATGCTGGTAAGCATAAATGAGTCTACCAACGAGATTAAACTGGTATCAGTTTATAGAGATACATTGATGGATATAGCAAGCGGGGCAATGAACGAGTCTCAAAAGGTCAATTATGCATATCAGCTAGGGGGCGCGGTCACAGCTATAAATACGCTGAATACAAACCTGGATCTCAACATTACAGATTATGTTGCAGTTGATTTTAATGCAATGGCAAGCATCATTGATGCAGTGGGCGGAGTTGATGTGAATGTGGTTGATGACGAGATCAACAACTTTAATAAAAATCTTGCAGAGCAGATAAGCATATCAGGAAAGTATTCATCGGGTATAACTCAGGCTGGACAGTATACTTTGGACGGACAGCAGGCGGTTGCATACTCAAGGATTCGTTCCACAGCCAGTGGAGATATTACAAGAACAGAGAGACAGAGAATCATCCTTATAAAAGTTATAGACAAGCTCATCAAGGCAGATACCGGATCACTGAGTGCATTTGTTGATGTTTCGTTCAACAATATATCAACAAGTCTGAACAAGGACAATATACTGGATCTTGTAAAGGATGTTGCAAAATATAAAGTTACAGACACAGTAGGTTTTCCATTTTCATATGAGGCCGTGGATGTGGCAGACAAGGGTCGCTGTCTAGCGGCTGCAGATATGGCGACAAATGTACAGGCACTTCATGAATACTTATACGGAGCTGCACATTATAAGGTATCAGACACTGCAAAGCAGATAAGTGCAAGTCTTGAAAAAGAAACTGGAGTTAGTGCCCAGAAGATAAAGATCGAATCTGAAAAACCGGGAGATGGTATATCTGATGGAAAAGAAGAGGGAGACCTCAGGACGATAACAGAGCCGCCAAAGGGTATGATCCTGGATGAGTGATGTGTTCCGATCGTAGATGTTTAAGATCTAATAAAGTAAAGAGGTAATTATAAAAATTCCCATACAAATGCATATGAGCATGAGTATGGGAATTTTTTTGTGGAGTTACATAAAAAGTGGTGTGCACAATACTAAAACAGTTAGGAAATAATGCATTGCAAAAAACAATATGGATAATTGTGTACACAACAAAAGAAAATGAGCGCAAAACAGAAATTGTCAGACAATTTCGCAAAAAAAGTTGTTTACAAACGATGCAAATGGTAGTAATATATCAAAAATGATAAAACACTTGAGAAAAATATAAAAATAACGATATTTACTTGAAAAACAAAAGTTAAAAATGAAATATCGTTGCGAATAGCAAAAAACGTGGAAAGGACGGAACAGGATATGATTGAGAATAAGAGAGCAGAGAATACCGGATTATATGACTCGAGTTTTGAACATGACAACTGTGGTATCGGTGCCGTTGTCAATATCAAGGGTATCAAGACACACGACACAGTGAACAATGCTCTCAAGATAGTGGAGAATCTTGAGCACAGAGCAGGAAAGGATGCAGAGGGCAAGACAGGAGACGGTGTAGGTATACTCCTTCAGATATCGCATAAGTTCTTCAGCAAGGCTGTAGCAGAGCTTGGATACGACCTTGGAAAGGAAGGCGATTATGGAATAGGAATGTTCTTCTTTCCACAGAAGGAGCTGGCTCGCAAGCAGGCTATGAAGATGTTTGAGGTCATAGTTGAGAAAGAAGGTCTTGAGTTCATTTGCTGGAGAGAGGTTCCTACAACACCCGGAATCCTAGGTAAGAAGGCTATAGATGTTATGCCATGTATCATGCAGGCATTCATCAGAAGACCAGAGACAGTGAAGGCAGGTATGGACTTTGACAGAAAGCTCTACTTTGTCAGAAGAATATTTGAGGAGAGCAATGATGACACATATGTTCCATCACTTTCAAGTAAGACCATAGTATATAAGGGAATGTTCCTTGTTGGGGAGCTCAGGATGTTCTACAACGACCTTCAGGATCCTGATTATGAGTCAGCAATAGGACTAGTTCATTCAAGATTCTCAACGAATACAACACCATCATGGCTCAGAGCCCATCCATACAGATATCTGTGCCATAATGGTGAGATCAATACAATAAGAGGAAATGAGGACAAGATGATCGCCCGTGAGGAGACAATGGAGTCGACCATCATGCAGGATGAGATGTATAAGGTTATGCCTGTTCTTGATCCTGATGGTTCGGATTCAGCAAGACTTGACAACTGTCTTGAGTTCCTTGTACTCAACGGAATACCACTTCCTATGGCAGTCATGATCACGATCCCTGAGCCGTGGGAGAACGACAGAGCCATGAGCCAGGAGAAGAAAGATTTTTATCAGTACTATGCAACCATGATGGAGCCTTGGGACGGCCCTGCTTCTATATTATTCACAGACGGTGAACTCATGGGAGCAGTCCTCGACAGAAATGGACTGAGACCATCGAGATACTATATAACAGATGATGATTACCTTGTACTTTCATCGGAGGTCGGAGTTCTGGACGTAGATCCATCCAAGATCGTGAAGAAAGACCGACTCAGACCTGGTAAGATGCTTTTGGTAGATACGGTGAACGGACGTCTTATCTCAGATGAGGAGATCAAGGAGAAATACGCGCTTGCAAAGCCTTACGGAGAGTGGGTAGACAGCAATCTTGTGCATCTCGCTGATCTGAAGATTCCAAATATCAGAGTTCAAGAGTACACAGACGAGGAGAGAGCAAGACTTCAGAAGGCATTTGGATATACCTATGAAGACTTCAAGAACACGATATATCCTATGGCAGAGAAAGGTGCAGAGGCCATCAGCGCCATGGGTACTGACACACCGCTGGCAGTCCTTTCAAACAGCCACAAGCCACTGTTCAACTTCTTCAAGCAGTTATTTGCACAGGTTACAAACCCTCCAATTGATGCGATCAGAGAGGAAGTTGTCACATCAACATCTGTATATCTCGGAAAGGACGGTAACATCCTTGAGGAGAAACCGGAGAACTGTCATGTGCTGAAGATCAACCATCCGATACTGACAAACACAGACCTTCTGAAGATCAAGAATATGAATGTTCCCGGACTTAAGGTTGCAACACTCCCTATTCTTTATTATAAGAATACATCCATGGAGAAGGCACTTGACAGATTGTTCATTGAGGCCGACAAGCTCTACAGGGACGGTGTAAATATACTCATCCTCTCAGACAGAGGCGTGGATGAGAACCATGTGGCAATACCATCACTCCTTGCAGTATCAGCGATGCAAAAGCATCTGGTAAGGACAAAGAAGAGAACAGCCGTAGCCATTATACTTGAGAGTGCAGATCCAAGAAATGTTCATCACTTCGCAACACTTCTCGGATACGGTGCATGTGCGGTAAACCCATATCTTGCAATAGAGACAATAAAGCAGATGGTTGATTCACATCTGTTGAACAAGGATTTCAATGCGGCTGTCGATGATTACAACAGTGCAATATGTCATGGAATAGTAAAGATCGCATCCAAGATGGGTGTTTCAACGATCCAGTCATACATGGGTTCACAGATATTTGAATGCATCGGTCTTTCGAAGGATGTTGTGGACAGATACTTTACAAATACAGTAAGCCGTGTCGGTGGTTCCGGAATAAAGGAACTTGAGAAGACCGTTGATGATCTCCATTCATCAGCATTTGATCCGCTTGGACTGAACACGAATCTTGCCCTCACAAGCATAGGAGCACACAAGTTTAGAAGCGGCAAGGAGGAACATCTGTACAATCCTGTTACAATACATCTTCTTCAGGAGGCTACAAGACGTGGTGACTACAAGCTGTTCAAACAGTACACGGCAGCGCTCCATGACGAGCAGAAACCATTCCACCTCAGGGGACTCATGGATTTCAAGTTCGCTGATAAACAGATTCCGCTTGATGAGGTTGAGCCTGCAAGTGAGATCGTGAAGAGATTTAAGACTGGTGCCATGAGTTATGGAAGTATATCACAGGAGGCACATGAGTGTATGGCCATCGCCATGAACGAACTGGGAGGCAAGTCCAACTCAGGAGAGGGCGGTGAGTCGATAGAGAGACTTACCATCGGCAAGGATGGCAAGAACAGATGTTCAGCCATCAAGCAGGTTGCATCTGGAAGATTTGGAGTTACATCAAGATATCTTGTGAGTGCAAAGGAAATTCAGATCAAGATGGCACAGGGAGCAAAGCCTGGTGAGGGCGGACATCTTCCTGGCGGAAAGGTATATCCTTGGATTGCAAAGACAAGGCTTTCAACACCTGGAGTAAGCCTTATATCCCCACCACCACATCACGATATCTATTCGATAGAGGATCTTGCACAGCTCATCTACGACTGTAAGAATGCAAACCGCGATGCGAGAATATCTGTTAAGCTTGTTTCGGAGGCTGGTGTCGGTACGGTAGCAGCCGGAGTTGCAAAGGCTGGAGCACAGGTCATCCTGATCTCAGGTTACGATGGAGGAACAGGAGCAGCACCTAATAACTCCATTCATTACGCAGGTCTTCCTTGGGAGCTTGGACTTGCAGAGACACATCAGACACTTATCATGAACGACCTCAGAAATAAGGTTATCCTTGAGGCTGATGGTAAGCTTATGACAGGACGTGACGTTGCCATAGCTGCAATGCTCGGTGCAGAGGAGTTTGGATTTGCAACAGCACCGCTTGTAACAATGGGCTGTGTCATGATGAGGGTGTGTACTGTCTCTTATACACATCTGACGCT
>URJU01000156.1 GCA_900548315.1 uncultured Coprococcus sp.
GCCTTATCGTCGGCAGCGTCAGATGTGTATAAGAGACAGCAGAAGGGCATCCTGATAAAATCTGTGATCAGATATCTGATGCGGTGCTTGACGCATTGATGGAGCAGGATCCAATGAGCCGTGTTGCATGTGAGACATCTATCACAACAGGTCTTGTGCTTGTCATGGGTGAGATAACAACCAATGCATATGTGGATATTCAGAAGATAGTCCGTGAGACTATCAGAGAGATCGGATATGACAGAGCAAAGTATGGATTTGACTGTGATACATGCGGTGTTATCACAGCTATAGACGAGCAGTCATCAGATATTGCCATGGGAGTTGACAAGGCTCTTGAGGCGAAGGAGCATCTTATGAGCGAGGATGATATTGAGGCGATCGGTGCAGGAGATCAGGGAATGATGTTTGGATTTGCCACAAATGAAACACCTGAGTACATGCCATACCCAATAGCTCTTGCCCACAAGCTGGCAAGAAAGCTTACAGAGGTCAGAAAAAATGGAACACTTCCGTATCTCAGACCTGATGGCAAGACCCAGGTTACAGTTGAGTATGATGAGAACGACAAGCCTATAAGACTTGATGCAGTGGTTCTCTCAACGCAGCATGGAGAGGAAGTCAGCCAGGAGCAGATACATGCTGATGTGAAGAAGTATATATTTGACGAGGTTCTTCCACAGGAACTCATCGATGAGAATACCAAGTTCTTCATCAATCCAACGGGAAGATTTGTGATAGGCGGACCAAACGGAGACAGTGGACTCACAGGACGTAAGATCATCGTGGATACATATGGTGGATACGCCCGTCACGGCGGCGGAGCATTTTCAGGCAAGGATTGTACCAAGGTGGATCGTTCAGCAGCTTATGCGGCTCGTTACGTTGCCAAGAACATTGTTGCTGCGGGTCTGGCAGACAAGTGTGAGATACAGCTCTCATACGCTATAGGCGTTGCAAGACCTACATCTATCATGGTTGATACATTTGGAACAGGAAAGCTTTCAGATGAGAAACTTGTGGAGGTTATCAGAGATAATTTTGATCTTAGACCGGCTGGAATCATAAAGATGCTTGATCTTAGAAGACCTATCTACAAGCAGACAGCCGCTTATGGACACTTTGGAAGAACAGATCTTGATCTTCCGTGGGAGAAACTTGACAAGGCAGATGTATTGAAAGCATATTTATAAGAGCTGTTCTTAGCATATTAGCATAACAAAAGGCACATGACGTATTACAATATGTCATGTGCCTTTTGTGTTATGTGATTTCAGTATATGAATATGTTAAACTTCTATCACAGTATACATCATTTTTTATATTTTTTTGCAGATTCCAGAACCGCATCTATCTCATCGAGAGATGCCTGTATCTGACGTTGCTTTTCTTCTTTTGCATCATCCTGAGTCAAGGAAGATGTAGGCTCGGTCAGATTATCTTCCGACTTCGTTTCGATCTGGGAAGATGATCTGACGGCACTGTCATTCATATCGTCAAATGCAGAATCGTCATAATCATCAGTATGAATGTAATCATCCTCATCAGGAGACACCTGATTATCATAGTCTGAATCTGCGTAGCTTTCGTGTGTATCCTCATCAGGGAAGAGTGATTTATTGCCGATGATAGGATTGGAGTCATTGCGAGATGAAAGTCTTATGTGTTCCGGTGCGTCAGCAGCAGTTTCAACTGTATGTGTTTTAACTGATTTTTTTTCTTCGCCTTTCTTATCCAGATCATTCTTCAGTCGGTCTATCTGTGCCTCGTAATCGGCGATCATTCCTTTGAGTGAGACAGCAAGTATTATGATGACTACCACGAGGACAACTAAAACGATTATAGCGATCAACATTATTATGAATTTATTTTTGCTCATGAACTCGGACAGAGAATCTGATGTGGTGCTGTCGAGCAGATCAGTGGCATCAAGGAAAGTTCCCTCCTGGGTATTAAAATAATACCAGCCTTGATGACCGTCGGCGTTTGCTGCGTATAGGAGAACTGTACTGCCGTTTGTACCTTTCATATATGCTTTGATATCAGTATCATTGAGCTTGATCTTCACTGGGAGATAAGCTGAAGGAACGGATACAGCATCAGGCTTACTGATGATGTAGTATGCATTGCCGCTTGAATGTACACTTACCAGAGTGTTGTCAGGGATGTTCTCTGCCTCAGTGAGTGTACCAACCTCATCTTCCATGGCTGTGACAGAAGTATCCTCAGTAACATTTTCAGATATGGAAGTGTATGTGGATGTCTGGCTTGATGAGGCTGTTGTATCGCTTATGTTGATGGAGTTGTATGCAGGTGTCATGTCTATGATCTCTCCATCCGCAGAGAGGATCTCCGTGGCGGATGTCTCAATGCTTGCCGTACCACTTTCCAGTGCCTGGAATTTAATTGTATTTGTCATGGAGTTTTCAGATCCTCCGGTGCCGCTGCAGCTTATTATTCCATCCTCAATTTCGGTACCTCCGCTGATATACTTTAACAGGGAAGAATCGTAGTGTATCTCATAATTGTAACTTGACAGTGATTGTTCATTAGCGGCGATTTCTACAGTTATCTCTACAGTGTCTCCCACATACACGCTGGAGGATGGAACGTTTACATTGAATACGACCGAGGCGGCAAATGCTGTATAACACAACATGATTGTCATGGATATGAATGCTAATAATACTGTCGCAAATGATTTAATACGTTTTGTTGTTGTCTTCATCATAGTTATACGGTTTTACTACCGATTCCTCCTCATCCTCTGTTAATTATTATTGTGTAGGTACGCGTCTTTTTACTCTGAGATTTACAGGTTACTTTAAATGTGTTTTTGCCTTTCTGAAGGGATTTTGTTCCTGTCCCTGATACTGTAGAGTAGCTGCTCACAGGTGCGGCAGCGATCTTGATGCTGCTTACCGATGATGCAACATTTACAGTGTAGGTTGTTGTGTTGTTTATTGCAAATGTTGGTGAAAGTTTGGCATTTCCGACCTTCAATGTTCTCAGGTAGTTGTTCTGGTTACCAGGGTCTGCGGTTGGCATCTTTGCTGTGGCTGCCGGCATGTTCTTGTATACCGGTATTGCAAATGTTATCGCTTTGTTGAGTGCTCCAGATGCCTTATATGCTTCGTATACCTTTGCAGCCTCAGTTCTAGGAGCCTGTACATTGCCCATATACTGGTGCCAGTAGAGACAATCCTTGTAAGTTACGTTGAACTTTTGTGTGTACAGCGTGTTTTGTCCCTTGTTGATGTATGACTCTCCAATGTATATTGCTCCTCCGATTATCGACTTGGATGGTGATGTCCATGGTCTGTTGTAGGTGGTTCCCGATGCTGCCCAGCTTAGACCATTGGTTATGGCATTTCCTTCGGCACTCTGAAATGCACCGATGTTGTAGAAGTTGTATATTCCAGGATAACTCGTGTTCTTGCCGTTTGTTCCGGATGTCATAGAACCGCCGACCTCCTGTTTGATCCTGGAGGCAATGTGGTAAGGGCTGACACCGGATTTCTTGGCAGCGGTTATTATCAGGGACGAATATGTCGATGATGAACCACTTGGTCTTGAGTTATACATGAATGTTCCGGAAAGTATCGCCTCAACACCTGATCTTGTCTGAGATGAGTCGTATGACAGTTTCTCAAATGCAAATACTGAGCTTGATGATGACAGATATGTTCTAGGATCAAGATAATACTTCACAAGATCATCTGATGCAGCGAACCAGGTTGCACCGTCATAAGATGCGTATGAATCGGTCTTGTAATTGTAGCCTACCGTCTGCGAGCGCCATCCATAGTTAGGGTAGAGGGATGTACAGTTTACAAGGTTGTTGACCCTACCTTTTACATTTACCTCGTTCTTGACGACATCGCTCCAGTTCAGATTGGTGTGAACAGCCTTAAAAACCCAATTTGGATGTTCCTTATGAAGTTTTCTCAGAAGCACCTTATAACTCTCCGGGAACTTCTGGCTGGTCAAAAGTTTCTCGAAAGATGCATCGGATTTGCCGTTGGCTGGAGCCTTGTATGTTCCGGGTGTTATGTATGATGAGTACACATAGCCGGTGTAGCTCTTGCTCTTGTATGTGAGCTTTACCTTGTACCATGTCTTGTTAGATGTATTGGTTATGGTAAGGTTCTGTCCCAGCATGAGCATTATGGACTTGCCATTAAGAGTTATAGGTGTTCCGCCTGCTGTCTTTCTGAAATAAACATAATTTTCATTTATATAACCGTTCTTGGTTGTCTGTGCCTGCGTAGTAGGCGCCTGGGTGGTGGCTTTTGTAGTAGCCTGAGTGGTTGAAGATGTTTTCTTGTCTATGACTATAAAGCTGGAGTATACATAGCCTGTATAACTCTTACTCTTGTAATTGAGTTTTACTTTGTACCATGTCTTGTTAGCTGTGCTGAGAATGGTCATCTTCTGTCCGCCCATGAGCATGATCGGGGAGTTGTTGTAAGTTAGAGGAGTTCCTCCCGGAGTTTTTCGGAAGTAGACGTAATTCTCATTTTTAGCAAGGTGTCCGGTCTTATATGTGACGGTGGTGGTCACTTTTATAAACTTGGAATACACATAACCTGTGTAACTCTTTTTCTTATAAGTGAGAGTAACTTTATACCATGTTTTGTTGGATGTGCTGACAATGGTCATCTTTTGACCTTTTCGGAGAAGAATATCTTTGCCACTGTATTTTAGTGGAGTTCCTGACGGAGCACTTCGAATATAGACATAATCTTCTATCAAAGTTCCGGTGGATGCCGCTTCGGCTTTATTGCTGCCCACATAGAACCCTGCGATTACTATGCACAGGACCGCCCACAGTAGCATAACTACAGATATTATGTTTCTCGACCTTTTATTGCTGGTACAGCTGTTGGTATTCATGGTAATTCCTCCCAAAATGTATATAGTCTGTCTCTTATACACATCTCCGAGCCCACGAGACGCGTAGTAATC
>URJU01000157.1 GCA_900548315.1 uncultured Coprococcus sp.
CGAGATTACTACGCGTCTCGTGGGCTCGGAGATGTGTATAAGAGACAGTGGTAATGCTAAACATCTTCTTGCATGTTGAATAGATTAAGGGTTTCGTAATTGCCTAAATGGAAAATAGAAAATGGAGAAATAAAGATGAAAAAGATATTTGTGGTGGAAGATGACGAGAGCATCTGTGAGGAGCTTGTGCAGATACTTGAGAATGAGGGCTATGAGGCTGAGAGTCTTAAGAGCTTTGACAATACAAAGGACGATATATTGAAAGCGGCACCAAATCTGGTGCTCATGGATATCAATATTCCGGGGATAAACGGCAGAAACCTAGTGAAGGAGATAAGAAAGGAATCTGATGTGCCTATCATCATGGTCACAAGCAGGACTTCCGAGATGGATGAGGTGCTGTCCATGAGTTATGGCGCGGATGATTATATAACAAAGCCATACAATCCAACGATACTTCTGCTTAGGATAGCGGCGGTGCTCAAGCGCATGGAGGGCAGCCAGAATACAGCATCATACAGAGATGCGGAGGTCAACTTCAGCAAGGGGACAATCAGCAAAGGTGATCAGGAGATGGTTCTCACCAAGAATGAGATGATCATATTCCAGCTGCTGCTTGCCAACAGGGAAAAGATAGTGTCGAGGGATGAGATCATGACAGACCTGTGGGATAATGATGAGTTTATAAATGACAATGCACTCACGGTGAACATCAGCAGGCTCAGAGGAAAACTGGCAGATCTTGGATATGATGATGCCATAGAGACCAGGAAGAAGCAGGGATACCGACTTGTATGACAGGTAAGTGGGATTGTATATCATTTACAGTGACAAAAGATTGGAGTAATTTTGTAAAATGAAATTTGGCTTGTATATAAAGGACAAACTTGGAATAATTGTGGGATATGCAGGATTTGTGATATTCACATATCTGCTCATGATGGCATTTCACTCACAGTTACAGATGAGGATTATGTTCGTTATAGTGGCTGTGATATTTGTCGTTTCGGTTATCGCCTACGATTATCTGAGGAAATATAGGTTCTACAACAGTCTGGTTGGCCATCTGGATGAACTGGATCAGAAGTATCTCATACTTGACACTTTGGACGAGCCTGACTTCTACGAGGGCAAGCTGGTGTATTCAGCTATGTACGACATCAACAAGTCCATGACTGAGAATGTGAGAAAGTACAGGGACAGCGTGGAGGATTTCAAGGACTTTATAGAGATCTGGGTTCACGAGATCAAGCTTCCGATAGCCAGTCTGGTGCTCATGTGCCACAACAACAGGGATGTGATCCCGAGAAAATACGAGGAACAGGTCGCAAGGCTCGACGCGTATGCGGATCAGGTACTCTACTATGTGAGGGCGGAGCATGCTGCGGCGGATTACAGATTTGCTGAGACAAATCTTAAGAGTGTCATCGGAAGAGTGGCGTTGAAGAACAAGGATATGCTGCTTGATGGTGATATATCGCTGAATGTTCATGATGTGGATGAATGTGTTGTGACGGATTCAAAGTGGCTTGAGTTTATGGTAAATCAGATCGTGAGCAACAGCATCAAGTATATAGACCGGGGACAGGAAAAGACTATAGAGATCTGGGCTGAAGCAGTGGGTGACGGCAAGGCTCTGCACATAAAGGACAATGGAATAGGTATACCACAGTCTGATATTCCACTTGTGTGCAAGAAATCATTTACCGGGGAAAATGGCCGGAAACATGCGAAATCCACAGGTATGGGCCTTTATATAATAGACAATCTGTGCAGGCAGCTGGGGCATAAGCTGAATATAACGTCAAAGGTGGAAGAATACACAGATGTGAGTATAGTATTTGGACATAATGATATATACAAGATTGGATGATAAAAATTGCGTTTTGCGATAGTGGGATACCAGATCTGGTGAGCGTCCCCGAGGTTACAGAATTGTAATGTTAGGTAATAATGAAAAAAGGACAATTGCTTTCAAAATGTGTAAACTGCAAATATGTTCAATGGTGAGAGCAGTAATAAACAAACATTTGAGGAGGCATTTCAATGGAAACAATATTAAAGATTGACAACATTGAGAAGTATTATGGAAACAAATCCAATATGACAAAGGCCATAGATGGAATATCATTTGATGTGGAGGCAGGAGAGTTCGTTGCTATCATGGGTGCATCGGGAAGCGGTAAGACGACACTGCTTAACTGCGTTTCAACTATAGATAAGGTTAGCAGCGGACACATCTATGTGGGCGGCAAGGATATCACAACACTCAAGGGCAACAAGCTTAACGAGTTCAGAAGAGAGGAGCTTGGATTTATATTCCAGGATTTCAATCTTCTTGACACACTCACAGCGTATGAGAATGTCGCACTGGCACTTTCCATACAGAATGTGCCTGCAAAGCAGATAGATGCTAAGGTCAGGGCTGTTGCAAAGGAGCTTGAGATCGAGAGTGTTCTGAAGAAGTATCCGTATCAGATGTCGGGCGGTCAGAAGCAGAGAGTCGCATCTGCAAGAGCCATCATCACTGACCCAAAGCTTGTGCTTGCAGATGAGCCTACGGGAGCACTCGATTCCAAGTCGGCAAAGCTGTTGCTTGAGAGACTTAAGCATCTGAATGAGGATCTCATGACAACGATACTCATGGTAACACACGATTCATTTACAGCCAGCTATGCAGGCAGGATCCTTTTCATCAAGGATGGCAAGGTGTTCCATGAGCTCAGAAGAGGCGGAGATACCAGAAAAGAATTCTTCAATAAGATCATAGATGTCGTTACACTGCTTGGGGGTGATCTGAATGACGCTCTTTAAGCTTTCTGCATCAAATATGAAGAAGAGTATAAAGGACTATGCCATATATTTCTTCACTCTGGTACTCGGTGTTGCAATCTTCTATGTGTTCAATGCCATAGAGACCCAGACCGCCATGCTCCAGATATCAGCTGATACAAGACAGGTCGTACAGCTCATGAGCAAGATGATTGCGGGTGTCAGTGTGTTCATCGCATTTGTGCTCGGATTTCTCATCATATATGCAAGCCGTTTCCTGATGAAGAGGCGTAACAAAGAATTTGGTCTGTACCTCATCCTTGGAATGGGAAAACGCAAGGTGTCCACAATGCTTTTCATAGAGACACTTATCATCGGACTTGTATCACTTGTGGTAGGACTTCTTGCCGGAATAGGAATCTCACAGATAACAAGTGTACTTGTTGCAAACATGTTCGATGCAGATATGTCATCATACAGCTTTGTATTCTCCGGCAGCGCATTTGCCAAGACCTGTCTGTATTTTGCAATCATATATGTGGTGGTTATAATCTTCAACACATTTATCATCAGCAAATGTAAGCTCATTGACCTTTTCCAGAATGGAAGAAAATCTGAGAATGTCAAGATCAAGAATCCGTGGGTATCAGTTATCGTGTTCCTGATATCAGCTGTATCACTTGGATATGCTTATCATGCGGTAATTACCGATATAAATGACATGTACATGAACGATCTCTACAAGTGGATCGTGACTGGATGTATTGCAACAGTGCTCTTCTTCTGGTCGGTATCCGGAATGCTCTTCAGGATCGTGTCATCCATGAAGAATGTGTATTACAAGGGACTCAATTCATTTGTCGTGAGACAGATGAGCAGCCGTGTCAACACAAATGTACTTTCAATATCATTAATCTGCCTTATGCTTTTTGTGACAATATGTGTGCTTTCATCAGCACTTGCAGTAAAGAATTCATTAAATGAGGGCATTGCGAAATATGCAAGAGCGGATGTGTGTATATCAAAGACCCAGAGCGGTGATTCAATCTATTATGATGAAGACGAGATGGGTAATGACAGCGAGACAAATGATCTTTTGAAGAAACTTGAAGTTACTGATGGAAAGAGCATAGAGGACGTATATAGTGAAAATAATATAGATCTCGGAACATACTTTTCAGATTATGTTGACGTACACACGTATACATGTCCTACACTTACTATCAGAAACTATCTGGGAGATGAGGCACTGATTGATTCTCTTGGAATAGATGTAAACGCTTGGTCTGGATTTGATGGAACGGAGGAGATCATATCACAGTCCGACTACAACAAGATTGCAAAGCTTTATGACAATGCTGAGCTCCAGCTTGACGATGACGAATATGCCATCCTGGCAAATTATAGAATATTCGTGAAGATTCGTGACGAGAGACTTCAGGAGGGCAAAGAGATAGAGGTATATGGCAACAAGCTTAAGCCGGTTATCTCATACTGTATAGACGGAGATATAGAGCTTGCCACACAGCCGGTCAATACAGGCGTGTTTATCGTGCCGGATTCAGCCGTTGAAGGTGCACAGTTTGCAAAGGAATATTTCATCGGAAAGTATGCCGATCAGGACAGGGATGTCATACAGGATAGTGATACGATCATAAGGAATGTATCAAAGAAGGATGAACTCGGCGGACTTATCACAGTAAATACTAAGGACAGCGTGAAAGCAGCCAGCGTGGGAGTAGGAGCGATAGCATCATTTATAGGTATGTATATCGGACTCATATTCCTCATATCCGGTGCAGCCATCCTTGCACTCAAAGAGCTCTCGGAGAGCACAGACAACATAGAGAGATACAAGATGCTCAGAAAGCTTGGCGTGGATCAGCGCATGATCAACAAGGCTCTTTTCTCACAGATGGGACTATTCTTCGTATTCCCACTTGCTCTCGCCATAGTCCATTCGATATTTGGAATGATGGTCAGCATGAAGATTCTTGACACTATGGGAGCGTATGATATAGCAGGTGCTATCGGAATCACAGCTGCTATCGTGATGATCATATATGGTGGATATTTCCTTATAACGTATCTGTGCAGCAGGAAGATTATCAGTGAGCTGTCTCTTATACACATCTGACGCTGCCGACGATAA
>URJU01000158.1 GCA_900548315.1 uncultured Coprococcus sp.
AGCGTCTTCATAGCTATCTTGGATTTTATCCTGCATTAGCTGAAGACGCTCTTTCGCAACGCTTGTCATTTACACGTCGCTTTTAATTTTCATTTTTTATTATTGTTATTTCACAATACCTTTGACAACACCCTTTATGATCTTGTACTTTACTCCTGAAATCTTTATCGTGCCAGTTACTTTTTCAGCAACTACGCCCTTCTTGATGTAATACTTGATTCCTGTCTTTGGACTCTTCACAATTCCTGTCTTTGTATGTGGTACTACACCTTTTGACACATAACAGCTATGTCCTGTTGAAGGATTCTTTACAAAGCCTGTATATCCAAGCTGAGCAACTCCCCTTCTGACGTAGAAGTATTTTCCTGTTCTAAGGCTCTTTACAAGGCCAGTTTTCTCGTTCACAAATCTGCCCTTATAGATGTAACACTGCTGACCCTGGGCATTCTTGTAAAATCCTGTGTAAGTCTGATATGCAATACCACGTCTTACAAGCCATGTCTTTCCTGTTCTGCTGCTCTTTACAAGACCTGTGTATGCAGCCTGAACAACTCCGGACTTAACATAATACTCTTTGTTATTACTCTTTACAAATCCTGTGTAATTCTCCTGAACTACGCCTTTTTTGTAATAATATGTAACGCCATCCTCTGTGATAAGTCCGCTCTTTGTCACATCTGGTGTTGGATCTGGGTCCGGTGTTGGATCCGGGTTCGGTGTTGGATCTGGGTTCGGTGTTGGATCTGGTGTTGGATCTGGATTTGGATCTGGTGTTGGTGTTATATCCGCATCTTTGTACAGATATGCGTCATCCCATGTTCCCCAGGCACCACCTGTCGCTGTCGCTCTCATTCCAACCATAACTTCGGTAGTCTCATTTACTGTGAATCTGATCTGTGGATGCTGCCAGATCTTCCAGCCCTGTGGAACTGCAGGTGTGGATGCGAGTTCTGTATCGCCAGCTTTTGCATACACCTCATACACGTCGTTATCTCCATTTGCACCGCCCTGAAGATATGCGCTGAACACATACTCTCCCGGTTCAAGTGTGATGGTCTGATATACATCATATGTGAAATCTGATGAATTGTAGTAATGACCACAATAAGCACCGTTTCTAAAATCTTCCTTTGTCTTGATTGCAAATCCCTTGCTTGTATCAGCGATGGTCCATCCCTCGTTTCCCGACTCAAATCCAGGATTTACAATGATATTTTCTTTTAATATAGATACATTGCAGCTAACGCCTACTTCCTCATCGTTTACTGTGATAGTTCCGTTTACAGTACATGTTCCTGCACCGTAATTCTTGATCTTCTCGAGTGCTCCATCCTCCCATGTGATGTCTGCACTCTCTGAATTGCCATCATTGTACTTTACCGCAGCAGTTGTTGGGAGAACCACATTCTCAACATCTGTTATCACAACCTCAACATCATCAACTGATATTGACACTACCTCTCTCTTAGTCTTTGTTCCTGTGTGAACATATGCAAATGTCTTGAGTGACTCAAGTGGATGTCCTGTGAAATCGAACAACGCCTGATTGTCAACCGCTGAACCGCCGTACCACTTTCCTGCATCAGCTGCATCATACTCTCCCGCGTAGGATGATGCCCAGCCTGAACCGTACTGCTCCCAAGCTGCCTTGTTGGCTGCGAGGATATCTGCAGCATTGTCAGAAGATGAGTCATATACATTTACAGGCAGCCATGCCGGCTCCCAGTAGAATACACCGATTCCTGATGAACCTGTATTCTTTACAGCCTTGATAACTGAGCTGATCTCATTCGCCTGACCCTGAACTGATATATCATAAGTTGTCGAGTCGTTTGCACCCTTTCTGACTGTGTTGTCATGACCGTCACCATCGTCGAGAGTGTATGCCCATGATGTCTCTGCTACCATGACCAGCTTTCCGTATGTGTCTGCCACATTCTTGAGAACCGATGTGAGGTTGTCAAGTGTGCCGTGCCATACAGGATAATACGATGATGCAAATACATCGTAATCTACATTGTATGTGTTAAGTTTCTTCGCAAAATTTGCGTAATTACCACTTCTCTCAGGATTGGTGAAATGTATAGCAACAAGGATATTCTTGTCTATGTCTCTCACTGCCTCACTTCCAGCATTGAATATCTTAGCCATGTTCGCCCAGTTCGTGGATGACTCACCACATATTCCATTTGTCGTCTCATTTCCGATCTGAACCATACCCACATCAACACCGGCATCACGAAGTGTCTTGAGACTCTCTGATGTATATGACTTGACAGCAGCAACCTTCTCATCAAGAGTAAAGTCTGCCCATGCCTTTGGCACCTGCTGCTTACCTGGGTCAGCCCAGAAATCTGAGTAGTGGAAATCCACAAGGAGTTTCATTCCTGCTGCTGTTGCGTACTGACCGATCTTCTTTGCAGTCTCAAGGTCGTTATCACCACCGCCGTAGCCATTTCTCTCTGCGTCATATGGATCATTCCATACACGAACACGCACATAGTTGATACCGCAGCTTGCAAGGAACTTGAAGTATCCAATATCATCAAGTTCGTTGCCATCAAAATCATAGTACTTTACACCGCTGTTCTTCAGTGATACATATGATGACACATCAACGCCCTCTATGAAAGACTGTTTCTGACCATTTAAGTCTGTGTAAGTAAGATCTGACACACGGTCAACATATATTCCTGCCTCTACAGGCTCTACTCCATCTGAGTCATCTGTAAGCTTGTAAAGCTTTATATTGTCCAGCTTTCCCCAATATCCTTTGGCAAGATTTCCAGTAAATGTAATCTCAACATCTGTTGTATCCTCTATAACAAACTCTTTTGTCTCATGGGTTGTCCATACATCCCAGCCCGATGTGACTCCTACACTTTCTTCGGTTCCCGCAACAGAAACTGTAAGTCCTGTATCCTGAGCGTCACCCTCGACATCAAATCCAAGCTTATAAGTTCCTGCTGAAACAGAGCTTACTGTCTGTTTTATGCTGACATCAGCCTGATCTGAAGCCCAGATATTCAGATAATATGTACTGTTGACATTGCTGCCACCATTTTTCACTTCAAGCTCAGCTCCCGAACCACTCTCCAATGCCCATTCACTGCTGTCTCCTGTTTCAAAATCACCGTTTGTGATCTTCTGTGTATCTACCCAACTCTCCGCAGCTTTCGCTGTTATAAGTGATGCTCCCGATCCAAAGATCTGCCCTATCACAAGCGCTCCTGCGAGAATTGCGCAGCCAACCTGCTTTACAATTCTCATTTTTCTCATATAAGCCCTCCTAAAAAAATGTTAGTTAATGTGCAGACACTTTAAGCGCATATGATTCGCTGTATCTGCGTGCAACAGTTGCGCAACCGTTTGTCCTTGTGGGTATATATTAACATATCTGCTTTATAGTTACTATGTCGCTTGTAGACAATCTTTTTGCTATTTAATTGTGCACTTTGTATACGTTTATGCGCAAATCAAGCGCAATATATGTGCAACTTTGTGCGCAACATTAAAATATTGTGTTATGTATTTTTAAATATGCACAATGATATTTTTATCAAACAATACTTTACCTTAGCAAAAAGAAAAACACCCATCCCCAGGAACAATCACACATTATAACCACTGTGTATATGTTCCCCAGGTAAAGGCGCTCATCCTCTGCTAACACATTTCTTATACCCTGTAAAATATAAAATTCATTTTCTTATCAAAGTACAACCTGGAATGTTATATATCCGTTCTTGTCACATTTTGCTGTTATCTTTCCTTTGTGAGCCTCAACTATCGACTTTGCAAGAGAAAGTCCTATTCCCGAACCTCCGGTCTCCGAGTTTCTCGAGCTGTCCGGTCTGTAAAATCTCTCAAATAGAATGTCCTGGGAGCCTTCCTCCATTCCTTCTGTCATATTTTGCAAGACAAATCTCACTTTTCTTCCATCACGCCTAAGTGATATTTCTATGTCTTTAGACTCAACCGCATATTTCATTGCATTATCGACAAGGATACTTATGAGCTGTCTGATAGAATTCTCATCACCTATATATCTCACTCCATCCTCAATATCCGTTTTTATCTTTTTACCCTTCACCTCAGACAGCGTTGAAAAGTGATCGACCACCTCATAGGCAACATCCGAAATATCAAACTCAATCTTTTCCTTCGGTTCTGGATTCTCGTCAAGTCTTGAGAGCGCAACCATCTGATTTGTCAATGACGTAAGTCTCTTAACCTGTTTCCTTGTGTTCTGAGTCCACTCACTCTCACCGTTTACCATCTCTATAACCTCTGTATTTGCATCTATTATCGTTAGAGGCGTCTTGATCTCGTGGCTCGCATCCGTGATAAAACGTTTCTGTTTCTCATAACTCTCTGCAACAGGTTTAAATATCTTTTTCGACCAAAAAAGCACCAGCATAAATACCGCAAGAAAACCAATCAGCGACACACCAACACTGTACACCAACGAATTTCTAAATGATTCTATCTCCTGCCGACAATCTACAAATATTATCCTTATGCCATCTGTTATATCATCACAGGATGTAACCATATATCTGTATATACCTATAAATCCTTCATCCGCTCCATCGTCAATTATCTGCTCTGCATACGATTTTGCATCCGTTTCGTCCACCGCCGCTATATTGTCGAGACTATATGATGTGATCTCACCACCTGACACTACAACAGAGAAATACCTTGTCTGAAACGGCGTCTCAGGTGAAAATCTGTCATCATGCTTTTCCCCTGGTTTATCTGGTGGCTGTATATTTCCAGATTGATTTTGATCTGAGTCTGTATTTTCAGACAAATCACCCGTTTTCGGCATCTGCCCCTCTATATAGCTAGGTTTTTTATCTTCCATGAAAACACCGC
>URJU01000159.1 GCA_900548315.1 uncultured Coprococcus sp.
GTGTTTCTCTGTCTATAATCTTCCAATCCAACACTTATCAATTCTGTGATCTACCCAGCGGCTTGATCTTGACGATTAGAATCCTATGTGTCTGTTGTCTGTGATTCTCTTTGCCTTGCCCTCTGAACGTGGGATGGTCTTAGGTGGAACCAGCTCAACCTTTGCACTGATAAGAAGTGTTTGCTTGATATCAGTCTTTATACGCGACGCAATTGCCTCAAGCTTTGCAGTATCGCTCATATCCACATCTTCCTTAAGCTCGACCTGAACCGTCAGCTTATCCTGTGAATTCACACGGTCAACAACCAGCATGTAGTGAACTGATGCCTCATCAACCCCAAGGAGTACCGACTCTATCTGGCTTGGGAAAACATTTACACCACGTATTACGAGCATATCGTCTGTACGTCCCGTGATACGGCTCATCTTGACTGTTGTTCTTCCACATGCACATGTGCCATGCGTCAGTGTACATATATCATGTGTCCTGTATCTGATCATCGGCGTACCGGTCTTGGTAAGAGTTGTAAACACAAGCTCTCCTGGAACTCCATCCGGAAGCGGCTCCTCAGTGACCGGATCAATGATCTCTGCCAGAACGTGATCTTCATTGATATGCATTCCGTTCTTCTCAAAGCATTCAAATGCAACTCCAGGTCCACCTATCTCAGTTAATCCATATATATCAAATGCATCAAAGTCGAGGAGCTCCTCAAGATGATGTCTCATCTCCTCAGTCCATGGCTCAGCGCCAAAGCATCCGGACTTAAGCTTAAGTTCGGACGGATCAATACCCATCTCTCTAATCATCTCTGCAAGATATGTAGCATATGATGGTGTACAACAGAGCATTGTAGCACCAAGCTCTTTCATCATCGTGATCTGTCTCTGTGTATTACCTGATGACATCGGTACCACCATGGCTCCAACCTCGGTAGCCCCCTGATGAGCACCGAGTCCGCCTGTGAACAATCCATAACCGTAAGCTATCTGGATGATATCATCCTCTCCGGCTCCGGCACACCTGAATGCCCTGGCAACCATCTCTGTCCATACATCAATATCATTACGTGTATATCCTGTTACGATAGGCTTTCCTGTGGTTCCTGATGAACCCTGTATTCTGATGATGTCCTTCTTGTCCGCAGCAAACAATCCAAATGGGAAATTATCCCTGAGATCTGTCTTCTGTGTAAACGGAAGTTTCACTATATCATCTATTGTGTCTATATCCTCCGGCTTTACCCCAGCTTCATCCATTCTGGCTCTGTATGCCGGAACATTTGCATATTCAAGCTCTACTGTCTTTCTAAGTCTCTCCCCCTGAAGTTTCTTTCTCTCTTCAGGATCCATACACTCCATCTCTTTGTTATAGATGTAATGAATCTTCTTTTGTCTCATAACTACACTGTCCTCCATAAGTTGAATCAAGCTGACTTTTGTGCAACCTGCCAATTTTGTATGACGCTTTAGCGCGCCAAACAACTAAATTGTACATATATATATGGACTATGTCAAGGAAAAGCCATCAAACACGCATTTATTTTTACTTGCTATTGCAATAGCCCACCACAAGGCGTATAGTAATATCTGACAACAGCACAGAGACACGGGAGCTTGTATTACAGGCTGAGAGGAAGGTATGACCTTCGACCGAGAACCTGATTTGGATAATGCCAACGTAGGGATGCCTGACAATGATCGACATAGTGATATACCGCATTTTTATTGGAGTTACCGAATCGGCAGCTCCTTTTTTTGTGCTGTTATCCGGACGATATCGTGACCACGTCCACATAACAACAGGGAGGAAAGAGCTATGGTAACAGTAAACGGAAAGGAACTCGATGTTGCAGGCAAGAACCTGGCCGAGTTCCTGGAGGAGTCCAACTACAAGCCGGTTCGCGTTGTGGTTGAGATCAACGAAGAGATAATACCAAGAGAACAGTATGGCGACATATTTTTTGCAGACAACGATTGTGTTGAAGTCGTCAGCTTTATGGGAGGAGGAGCAGAAAAATGAACAATGACAAGCTTATAATCGGAGGGCACGAATTCAGTTCCAGATTTATACTCGGTTCTGGAAAATACTCAATGAAACTTATAGAATCCGCCATCAGAGATGCCGGCGCAGAGATCATAACCCTCGCCGTTCGCCGCGCCAATACAAAGGAGGAGGAGAATATCCTGGACTTTATACCGGAGAATGTAACACTCCTGCCCAATACAAGTGGTGCCAGGAATGCTGAGGAAGCAATCCGTATCGCTCGCCTTGCAAGAGCACTTGGATGCGGCGATTTTGTGAAAGTCGAGATCATGAGAGACAGCAAATACCTTCTGCCCGACAATCAGGAGACCATCAAGGCTACTGAGGCACTGGCAAACGAAGGATTTGTGGTACTTCCTTACATGTATCCGGATCTAAACGCAGCCAGGGATCTGGTCAATGCCGGAGCTGCCGCAGTCATGCCCCTCGCATCACCAATAGGTTCCAACAAAGGGCTGGCTACAAAGGACTTTATCCAGATACTTATCGATGAGATAGAACTTCCTATAATAGTTGATGCCGGAATAGGCAGGCCTTCACAGGCATGTGAGGCAATGGAGATGGGCGCCGCTGCCATAATGGCAAATACTGCTCTCGCCACAGCCGGCGATCTCCCACTCATGGCATCAGCTTTCAAGAATGCAATAAACGCAGGCAGAAAGGCTTATCTTGCAGGCCTCGGAAGAGTTCTGACCAGAGGCGCATCCGCCTCAGATCCGCTCACCGGATTTCTGCATGACTAAGGAGGCTGTCATGGAAAATCAATTTCTAATAGATTCTGAGTATCTTCCACCGGAGGCACTTGAGAAAAAACACCGTCTGGAGACTGACCCGTCATCCAGAAAAAATCACATGGAATATCTCCCGGGAATGGAGATAATAAAATCAGATGTGCGCAGCAAAGTCATTGAACACATGAATAATTTTGACTACTCAAAATATACAGGCAAAGACGTTATGAAGGCACTTGAGCACGAGACATGCAGCATCGAGGACTTCAAAGCGCTGCTATCTCCTGCCGCCGAGCCCTTCCTTGAACTTATGGCAGAGAGAGCCAGCCGCGAGACCAGCAGACATTTTGGAAATACTGTCTACATGTTCACACCGCTATACATTGCCAACTACTGTGAGAACTACTGTGTCTACTGTGGTTTCAACTGTTACAACCATATAAACAGAATGAAACTCTCCGCGGAGCAGATAGAAAAAGAAATGAAGATCATAGCCGAAAGCGGAATGGAAGAGATCCTCATCCTGACTGGAGAAAGCAGAAGTCAAAGTGATGTAAACTACATAGGTGAAGCATGTAAACTCGCAAGGAAATATTTCCGCATGGTCGGTCTTGAAATATATCCGGTCAACACAGATGAATACCGCTATCTCCACGAGTGCGGAGCCGACTATGTGACAGTATTTCAGGAGACATACGACTCCGACAAATACGAGACGCTCCACCTCATGGGTCACAAACGTGTATGGCCGTATCGGTTTGATGCCCAGGAACGTGCCCTCATGGGAGGAATGCGCGGAGTTGCTTTCTCTGCACTGCTCGGATTATCAGATTTCAGAAAGGATGCGCTGGCGACCGCTCTGCATGCATACTATCTTCAGCGCAAATACCCACAGGCTGAGATATCGCTGTCATGTCCAAGACTTCGTCCGATCATCAATAATGAGCAGATAAATCCTCTGGATGTCCGCGAAAAACAATTGTGCCAGATCCTGTGCGCATATAGGATATTCCTGCCATATGCAGGTATAACCGTTTCATCAAGGGAAAGCGCAAGTTTTAGAAACGGGATCGTCAAGATCGCTGCAACTAAAGTATCAGCAGGTGTATCCACAGGAATCGGAGATCACGAGAGCAAATACAGCGGCAAAGAATCCAGTTCAGATCAGGGCGATGAACAGTTCGAGATAAATGATGACCGCAGTCTTGAAAAAATGTACTCAGATATAGAAGGCGAAGGTCTGCAGCCAGTCCTAAACGATTATCTGTATGTGTAATCACTTAATACGTAACAGATGGGAATCGATACCCACTGTTATCTACACCGTCTGACCAAGACGGAGAAACGGAGTTCAATATGTATAAATTTGATCCTACATTATACTTCATTACCGACAGCACCGGATTGTCGGAGGCTGATTTCTTATATAAAGTGGAATGTGCACTGGACGGCGGCGCAACCATGATACAGCTAAGAGAAAAGGACAGAACCACCAGGGAATACATCCGTCTGGCAAACAGAGTTCACGTTATCGCACACGAATTTCATGTACCACTTATAATCGATGACCACGTGGATGTCGCACTGGCGACCGGAGCCGAAGGCGTCCATGTAGGACAGACTGACATGCCTGTGGCTATAGCCCGCAGGCTCATGGGACCAGACCGCATAGTAGGTGCAACCACCAAGACGGTCTCCCAGGCAACAGAGGCTTATGAACAGGGGGCTGACTATTTGGGGGTCGGTGCCATTTATCCGACAACCACCAAGGTAAAGACTGTCCTCACATCCACCGACACCCTCAGAGACATATGTCGTTCAGTCCCTATACCTGTGAATGCCATTGGCGGACTCAACTCATCCAATCTTGATGTACTTCACCAGATCCCAATCGCAGGGATCTGTGTCGTATCTGCCATCATGAAAGCAGAAGATCCCTGTAAGGCGGCAAAGGAACTGTTAAAACTGTCAAGGCAGCTCCAAAATGAACTAAGAGACGGAATGCCCACCAGATAGCGCTTTTATTTCTATAATTATATGTGATTTTTTTAATTAATT
>URJU01000160.1 GCA_900548315.1 uncultured Coprococcus sp.
AGTATGTACTGGATAAGTCCTTCCCTTGTCGTCTGTGTTGCTGTGCTTTCATCTGGCAGCTCAGGGATCTCATAATCTCCTGTATCTAGAGCGATAAGAGCATATATAGGACCATTTATTCCCTGATATACAACATCATCAAGATTCGCAAGTGGCTCAAGAAGGTTGTAGCCACCTACATTTGTAGGATCTGCGCCAATTGCTGTAAGACCAATGATAACTCGCGAGTTGTCTGTGAGCTTGCGTGAGTGAAGCTTGTTGTTTCCTATATTCTGAACGTACTTTACAACATTGTTGTAGTATGCTGTATACCACTCTGGATCCTCATATCCATACCTGGCAAGAGCCAAAACTGCCCACTCTCCACCTACAGAACCGACCTCAGCCTCTGTGACTGTGTTTCTGATATACTTGATCGAACTGTCAAGCATCTCCTTGTAGGAGTCAGATGTGTTGTTTTCTTTGAGATCTGTCTTGATGGTGAAATATGACTTGTACTTTCCACCCAATGAAGAAACTGAGAAATCAAGACCATTTGTTATATCATAAGTCTCCTTTGAAACAGACCATCCATCGATCACTGCATAGTGGCTGTTGAGACTTGTATCCATGGTGATGTATGCGGTCTGAGCCTCATTTGCAGGGACAGAAACCTCAAATACAAAAGGATCTTCCTCTGTACCTGCTGCCTTTGTTTCCTCACCATTTATATAGTAAGTATTTGTCATGTTGTAGTTCGCATCAAATGTCGTCTTCTTTGACATATTGAATGTCTGGCCTGCAACTGTGAGTGTCTTCACATACGGATTGCCGTAGTAGCCATTTCCGATATCATCGGTCGTCGTATCTTCGTTGCATGTATAATCAAATCTGAGACTATCTCCATCACTGAGGACTATGCTGCTCATTCCCCCGTTTGAATAGTCGTCATTGTCATAGGCAAACATCCAGCCTGAATATCCGGCACCTGCTCCAAGCCCATTGATGCTGCTCACATATCCGCTTGATACTCCTTCAACTGATACACCAGCCTGGTCAAATGCTTCCTGTACAGCCTGCACTGTAGTTGTATCCGCATCCACCTCGACTGTCTGTTCCATTATGACACCTGTCTTCGAGGCGCCCTCGATTCCGGCATCCACTGCCGTGTAATCGTATGCTGAGACCGTGATCGTCTTGGTCTCTTCCGCTGCATACGCTGTCATGCCACCGCCCCATGGGCTTGTGACAACCGTTGCTGCCGCCATGCACATCGCCATACATGCCGCAAGAATTCTTCTTCTCATAAACGTATCTCCTTTCAATTTTTCCCAGAAAGGCATATTGACAAGTTTCAAAATACCCTTCTCTCGAAGAATTAGATATATAGCAAGCGATCTGACTCGACAGGGACACTCCCCTGCATACAGTAATGGCTGTTGCGACGGATTCTCACCGCACTTCCCTTCTTTTTACGCCGGAACATCTCCGGGACTATATATCTGGCGTGATCCAATGTCACACCAAAGCAATATTAACAACGCCAGCGCCCAGTGTCAACCTTATGTAAACATATAAGACAATTTATTTCTCATAAATAAGCAAAACAAAAAGGCTGGTCCTCTTTGCAATAATGAACCAGCCTTTGTCCATTGGACAATTTATCACAACAATTTCTTAAAATCCTCCAGACAAACCGGTCTAGAGAAATGATATCCCTGATAATAAGTAGAACCATACTTGTGAAGGTAATCGAACAGTGCCTTGTCCTCGACACCTTCAATGCAGCTCTTGTATCCAAGTTCGTGGGCACATGACACAACCGCCTGTACAAGAACCTGATTAGGCTTGCTCTCCTGTATGCCCCTGACAAATGACATATCGACCTTAAGCTCATCTATCGGTAATTCCGTGAGCAGATTTAATGTAGCATTTCCCGTTCCAAAATCATCGATAGCGATCTTTATTCCAAGTTTCCGGAAATAATCCAGCTCATTTTTCAGAAATGCTATATCCATATTCTTACATCTCTCTGTGAGCTCTATGCACAAATACTCAGGAGGGAACTTCGTCTTCTTTAATATATCCACAACAGCCTGCCTGAATCCATGATTCTCAAGCTGAGTCGCTGATATATTGACATTCACCACAAAATCAGGTCTGATTCTGCGAATCTCCATACCATCCGTGAGTGCCTGCTCTATTATCCAGTTGCCAAGTTCAAAGAAACACGGCTCCATCTCAAGCCACGGTATAAATATTCCCGGTGGAACCACACCAAATTCCTTGTGTTTCCATCTGAGAAGAGCCTCCATACCTACTATGTGTCCTGTCTCGGAATTTGCTATAGGCTGATAGCACATGAAAAAGCCTTCCATGTTGTTTGCCACACATTTGTGTATTGTGCTGTACAGCTGCAGTCTCATTCTATCATTGTCCTTGATCTCCTCATTGAAGAATACAAGTTCACCATGATGATCCTCCTTGGATCTCTCCAGGGCATATTCCACACTGCTCTTTATCACGTCCTCATCGGCTCCTACATGGTCATATATCAGACCACCTCCATACAATTTAAGCGGGATCGATGTGCCATTCAGACCTACATTGTCAAGTGCAAGATTCTGTACATGTCTGTATACCTCTTTGAGTTCCTGTTTGGTATACACGTTCGAGCAGATCGCAAATTTTGCGCCGTCAAGTCTGAACACGAGTCCCTTTCCACCGACGACATTCTTGAGCTTTGTGGCAAAATCCTTAAGAACAGTATTGCCATATGCATATCCGTACATCATATTGATGCTGTTGAACATGGATATTCCTATTGCCAGAATGCTCATCGTCTGCTTGTTTCTCAAATGTATAGATATATACTTGGTATACTCATGCTGATTGTGCAGGTTAGTCACCGGATCAACCCCGTCTATGACACCGTGGTTTATGACAGTACCCACAAAGAACTCCGGATCACCATTTTCCTTCTTGGTGATGAAACCTCTGCAGGTACAGACCACATATTCACCATTTTTGTTTCTCATTCTATATTCTACATCATGATACTTTTTGCGACCCGCAAATACCTCTGTGATGTCCTGCTCAAATATTGCTCTGTCATCCGGATGTATAAGTTTCTCCCACACCTTCTGGGTATCATATATGTATTGCCCCGGAAGTCCAAAGTAATCCACCGCACTTGCAGACCATTTTGTAACATTCGTATCGAGATCATCCATAAATATATAATTTCTGAGTGTTGTAGCTGCAAGAGCATCAAATATCCTGTCTGTCTTTCCAAGATTCCTGTAATGTGGAACTCCATCCTCTGTAGTTCCTACAGCTATATTCGCTTCCTTCTCCACGCTCTCGCGCCTCTTGACCTCAGGATGCTTCGAATAAAATCTCTTCTTATCCTCATACATCCGTCTTTCGGCTTCGTTCATTATCTTGTCTATGGAATCAGCCTCAGCCTTCCAGACTGCACCGAACGCAACCGGAGCCTCCTCCTGCTCGTCAATTACCTCTTTGTATCTGGCGATCATTGAGTTAAACGACTGCTCGGTAATATCCATAATGATGACAACAAATTCATCGCCGCTTATCCTATAACATGCATTTTCGCCAAAATGCTGCGCCAGCATCTGCGATACCCTCTGAAGATAGAGATCTCCTTCTTTATGTCCATAATGATCATTCACATACTTCAGTTTGTTCACATCGTTAAATACAAATCCTACCGACCGCTTATCCTTTCGGTCCGCGTACGCGTCACACAGAATGTTAAATGCATTTCTATTGCCAAGATGAGTAAGTGCATCCTTGTAACTGTAAAATTCCAACAGCTCCTGTTTCTCTATGCTCTCAGAATACTCCTCATGTATATCCCTCGTATAAAGATAGAATACCTTATTGTCATCTCTATAGTCAGCAGTAGGTATGACCTCTGTCATCACCCATCTGTACACCATATCCATCTTACGCTTATATCTAATGGTAAATCTGTCATGTCCATTCGCAAAATATTTTATGAGAAACTCAGGAGACAGGCACTTTCTTACCCTGTCCACATCGTCAGGGAATATCTCACCAGCCATAGTCATGTCTTTCATGTAATCTCCAAGGCAGTCATGCTTAACCTCATCTCTGCTTCTTATATATCCGCCTCTCAATGTCTCGCAAATATTGTGCGTCACATCAATCCTGAATATGCGCCTGTATACCCTTGTCAGTGTCCTAAGACTATCCTCCAGCACCAGGGTGTCAAGGCTGACTGCCCTCATGCCGAACACAACCCATTGTCCGTCCTCTCTCGGCTCTTTCTCAGCTTCTATATCCATGGAAACCCACTCATAATCCTCGCCAAGTCTCAATCTGAACCTGAAATTACGCACGATGGATCTGGCTCCGGCTTCTATGAGTGCTTTGACATGCTTCATATCACACATATATGCAAATTCTCTGACTTCATCAGGATGACAACAGTCCAGTCCCTTGTTATCCTTAAAATAGGAAGATACGTCAGAGGTACTTTTATAATTATCTGCATTCTTGTCCACGCTGATAACACTCACATACTCCCCAGTATCAATGTTGACCAGCGCCAGCTTCACATAATTATCATATAATATATTCTGTATATGTTCTTTGTAGTATTGTTTATCAAGTGATACTTCTTTCAAAAGATCCCTCCTTGCAGCAGCATCCAGCCTGCCATATATTCCCACGCAACCGTTTCCATTATAGCATTTACGTCATAATATAAAAAGGCTGTTTTAACTAATTACATGGTTAAATAGATAAAAAT
>URJU01000161.1 GCA_900548315.1 uncultured Coprococcus sp.
CAGGCAGAGAAGGAAGCAAAGCAGATGGGTGACACATATGTGTCTGTTGAGCATTTGTTCCTCGGCATGGTGGATAAGGCTGATTCGGATATCAAGGAGTTTCTCAAAGACTGGGGAGTCAGCAGGAATGCATTCCTCAAGGAGCTGGCAGAAATCAGAGGTAACCACAAGGTGGACAGCGATGATCCGGAGAGTTCATATGAGGCTATGGAGAAGTTCGGATATGATCTGGTCGAGAGGGCAAGACAGCAGAAACTTGACCCGGTAATAGGACGTGACGCTGAGATACGAAATGTGATCAGGATCCTGTCAAGGAAGACAAAGAACAATCCGGTGCTCATCGGTGAGCCTGGTGTAGGTAAGACTGCGGTTGTAGAGGGACTTGCACAGAGGATACTCAGAGGTGATGTACCAGAGGGGCTTAAGAACAAGAAGATATTTGCACTTGATATGGGAGCTCTTGTAGCCGGTGCAAAGTACAGAGGTGAATTTGAAGAGAGACTTAAGAATGTCCTTGATGAGGTTAAGAAGTCTGAGGGTGAAGTGATCATGTTCATCGATGAGCTTCACACTATCGTTGGAGCAGGCAAGACTGACGGTGCAATGGATGCGGGCAACATGCTTAAGCCTATGCTCGCCAGAGGTGAGCTGCACTGTATAGGTGCCACAACACTGAACGAGTACAGACAGTATATAGAGAAGGATGCGGCTCTTGAGAGACGTTTCCAACCAGTTATGGTGGATGAGCCAACCGTTGAAGATACAATATCTATCCTTCGAGGAATCAAGGAGAGGTACGAGGTGTTCCATGGAGTTAAGATATCAGATGGTGCCCTTGTAAGCGCAGCGGTTCTTTCCAACAGATATATAACAGACAGATTCCTGCCGGATAAGGCAATAGATCTTGTTGACGAAGCGTGTGCCATGATCAAGACAGAGCTTGATTCAATGCCTGTTGAAGTGGATGAGATCACACGTAAGATAATGCAGCTGGAGATTGAGGAGACAGCCCTTAAGAAGGAGGAGGATAATCTGTCAAAGCAGAGACTGGCAGACCTTCAGGCTGAACTGGCAGAACTCAAGGATCAGGCAAATTCCCTGAAAGCAAAGTGGGAGAATGAAAAGGCTGCAGTTGAGAAGATAAGAACCCTCAAGGAAGAGATGGAGCAGGTCAAGGCTGATATTCAGGCTGCACAGAGAAATTATGATCTGAACAAGGCAGCAGAGCTTCAGTATGGTAAGCTTCCAGCGATCCAGAAAGAGCTTGCAGAGGCTGAGTCCACAGCTTCAGATAAGGAGAGGGAGCTTGTTCATGAGGTGGTTTCAGAAGATGAGATATCGAAGATCGTATCCAAGTGGACAGGAATTCCTGTTGCAAAGCTTACTGAGAGCGAGAAGAGCAAGACACTCAATCTTGCCAGCGAACTTAAGAAGAGAGTTGTAGGTCAGGATGAAGCCGTTGACTATGTCAGCGATGCGATCATCAGATCAAAGGCGGGAATAAAGGATCCTAGCAAACCGATAGGTTCATTTATCTTCCTTGGACCAACCGGTGTTGGTAAGACAGAGCTTGCAAAAAGTCTTGCAGCGGCATTGTTTGACAATGAGCAGAACATGGTTCGTATTGATATGAGTGAATACATGGAAAAGCACAGTGTGTCAAGACTTATAGGAGCGCCTCCGGGATATGTAGGTTATGATGAAGGCGGTCAGCTGACAGAGGCTGTTCGTAGAAAGCCATATTCGGTTGTCCTCTTTGATGAGATAGAGAAGGCACATCCGGATGTGTTCAATGTGCTCCTTCAGGTGCTTGATGATGGACGTATCACGGATTCTCAGGGCAGAACTGTGGACTTCAAGAATACGATCATCATCATGACATCAAATATCGGTGGTGCGGATATCGCAGCTGCCGGTGGAGAGATCACAGATGAACTGAAGAATGACGTAATGGCTCAGCTTAAGAGCAGATTCAGACCTGAGTTCCTGAACCGTATCGATGAGATAATCACATTCAGGGCACTGTCAAAGGACAACATAAGTGGTATAGTTGATCTTCTTATGGCAGATCTCAACAGCAGACTGGCGGACAGAGAGATCACGATCAAGCTTACGGAGAGCGCAAAGCAGCACATCATCGATCAGGGATATGATCAGGTGTATGGTGCAAGACCGCTCAAGAGATATCTGCAGAAGAATGTGGAGACACTGGTTGCAAAGATGATACTTGCAGGCAGCGTAAGCACACAGTCGGCTATAGTGATAGATTATGACGGCACTGAGCTGAGGGCAGAGAATGAAAAATAAAATATTCACAACAGAGAGCATGTGCGCTATTATGAAAAGGAATAATATTACATTTTTGACATTATTTGTAAGAAAATATTAGTAGTTTATTACCTGGTTTCATTTAATAATATACGTGTTTACTGGATGTAATAATTGACACGGGTCTGAACCAAGGATATATTATATGGTTTGGATCCGTGTATTTTTATGTATATTTAATAAGGGATAAATGTGTGGATTGTTTAGATAAGCTGTATTATGTTATACTTATTGGTGCAGCTACATTCGCAGTGTAATGAGGAGAAAAGAGTGAGTACACAGATTGTTAAAATGAAAATAATGGAACTGGATAATTACTATTTTATCGCGAGGCCATGTGTGGATATAGCAGATCATAAGGTGCAGGATCTGGTGGAGAAAGCTGATGAGCATGATTTGGACTTTGTTGGTATAGTATATGAGAATGTCGGACTGCCAGAGGGAGTGACATACGATAAGGAATTATTCCTTGGGAAGGATCCGGCATATGTTATGCTCGTGAGGAACATAGGCGCTGGATTATATAGTAAGGGGTTTATAGAAAAAAAACATCTGGAGATTGGCGGCTCTGATGAGCTGTTTCCGGATATTTATCTGTTGTGGCAGGTGTTCACGAGCGCAGGCAGGGCGATGTGTGTAAGTGCAGCCATATGTGAAAAAGTTTATCGGGATACGGTATGGATAGATGACAGTCAGATAGCATTTACTGTAAACAGAGCATATGACAGGATAAAGGATATGCTTATGACTGACTGGGAAGTGTGGCAGAAGTGGAAGGGATATTATTCATCTCAGAGATGGGCATGCTATTATGAATTGCTGCACTGGATGACGGAAGACGTTGGCTGGGAATTTGCAGAGAGAATGGTGGTGGAGTTCCACAGAAGCTATGAAAACGATGAAATAGATGAGAAACTGTTCTCTCTGGAGGAGCGGTCAAATTTTTATATTCTTGCCAAAGATCCGGGATATGTAAAAAGATTTTACCTTGGAAAAGTTATCCTGGATAAGAGAGTATATGACTGTAAGAACAAGGTAAATGATCTTGAAAAGGTTGTAGCTGAAAAAGACAGGATGATGCAGGCACAGAGGGAATCGTATGAACAGCGACTGGCAAAGAAGCAGGCGGAGCACGAGGAAATGTGCAGCAGACTGGAGCAGCAGAGACTGCTGGAGCTTGAACAGCAGAAACAGAAATATGAATCATCAGTCACATTCAAGGCTGGCCGGGTGATAATGTTTATTCCTTCGGGCATTAAGAGGTTAGTGTTCAGAATGATGAAAAAAGAGTAATCAGTAATATGCTATGGGAAATAGCGTGACATATGAGGAGAGAATGCATGGCAGTAGATGTATCTATAGTTGTGGCTATATATAATGCGGAAGAATATATTGACAATTGTCTCGATATGCTGACGAGACAGACACTGAAGAATATAGAGATAATATGTGTTGATGACGGGTCTGTGGATGAATCCCTGGAAATGCTTCAGGCCTACAGCAGCAGGGATGAGCGTATAAGAGTGTTCACCGAGGAGAATAAGGGCGCTGGAGCAGCAAGAAACCGCGGACTTACAGAGGCGACTGGCAAGTACATGTTATTCCTGGATTGTGATGACTTCTTTGAACCGGATATGGTGCAGCTGGCATATGAGAAGGCTGAGGAGCAGGGAGCAGAAATCGTTATATACAAATCAGATCAGTACAATATGGATTCTGGCGAATTTGTATATGAGAACTGGGCTATGATGGAATGGGCACTTCCACCATATGAACCGTTCGGTTACAGACAGATATCGACCAATATATTTAAGGCATTTGTCGGATGGGCGTGGGATAAGCTTTATCTAAGAGAGTTTGTAGCTAAGAATGATCTGAAATTTCAGGAACAGCGTACCACCAATGATGCACTCTTTGTATTCAGCGCTCTGGTGCTTGCAGAGAAAATATCAACGGTTAGAAAGATACTTATCCATAGAAGAGTAGACACTGCGGATTCTCTTTCGAAGACCAGAGAAAAATCTTGGGATAACTTCTACAGGATGCTGCTTGCCCTCAGACAGTTCCTTAAGGACAGAGAAAAGTGGAATGAACTTGAGAAGGATTTTGTTAATTATGCATTACATTTTTCACTCTGGAATTACAATACACTGGCTGAGCCTACAAAAACAAAACTCAGAAATAAACTGGTGTCAGAGTGGTTTGAAGAGCTGGGTATAAGGCAGAGACATAAGGAATATTTCTACGATGAATATGAATATTCACAGTATGAAGCAATGTTAAAGCTGTAGGATACACCGTGAAATAAATAAAGTGGCACAGTATAATAGCTTAAAAATATGCAAAAAGGCTGTTTGGTGTTGAAAAAGATCAGACATAGAGGATATAATATAAAATATTAAATTATGACGGAGGTAAGATA
>URJU01000162.1 GCA_900548315.1 uncultured Coprococcus sp.
GTGTATAAGAGACAGACCTCCTGCATTGTTAATTGCATTTACCGAGCTATCAGTTTATATCAGGAGCAATAAACCTGCAAACATAACAACCCCTATAACATTTGCTTTTGCCGGCAGCTTCGTTGGCATAATAACAATTGCCAGCGGCAGCAGATTGAATATACACGCCCATGCCGGAAGTGATGTTGTTCCTGTCACAACTGCGATCAGAAAGCTGACAGCAAATACCAGCATTCCTGCATATCCCAGATACATAGTGTAGCATGTTGTCTTGAAGAAATCCCATACCGCACACAATGCCTCCTCTGTCAGATTTAATTTTACAAAAAACCATTCCACAAGACAGCAGAACAGATGATGCAGTGCCAGATTGATAAACATAACAAGAGTTGCAACAAACATTATCATATAATACGTTTCAGAAAACTGGCGCATCCAGTCACACAGAGCCAGATATCCGAAAATCTCAAGTGTCATGGCAACTACGCCGAGCGCCATGGCAAACGACAGATTTTTAAGCGGCATCCCCTTAAATGCAGTACTTGTTTTTTTATAATCCTTAAAACTGGCAAGATCCACTTTACCATTTGGTGCATATGTCAGTAAACAATCCGAGATTCCACAGAACACATGACCAACCAGTGCCATGATCACAAATATTTTCCATTGTAACATTGTTATTATTCCCCTTTGTTATCTATTTTTTTATATCCCATCGTTTTTCAATCGATCAATCATTTCCTAGGATTTCCCTCTCTAAGATATGTCTGTCCTAGGTGTTAGTCATCTCTAACTAGACTACCATATTTTTTTCCCAAAGTAAATAATTGCAAATAAATAACTGTTCATAAAAAAACAGATGACTGAATTTTCAGCCACCTGTCAGATATTATCTACTTCTCAGATTAATATTGATTACCAAACATATATTCGATTCACATTATCCTTTTTTCCTTTGAATAATGCTGTGCTAGCTTATTCACCTACTGTCAATTTTTCCGAAAATCTCATACAATATCAGATCTCTCATGCGCTCCATCGTCTCTTCATAGACAGCCTGATGAAGGATATCTCTTCCCTCCGCAGCAAGCACATATATCTTGATAAGATTTGCCACAAGTGGAATGTTCACATCTGGGCGGACGCCCTCCATAATCTGAAAAAAACGCTTTCCGATACCTGTCTCTTTATTAAGATCAGGTCTTGCCTGCTCCGGAAGCATCTCAAGTAGTCTCTGTTCATCCTCCGGTGTCAGACTTGGGAATACACTATATCTGTCATCTATCATCATCTTCAGATACGTCCTCGCCTCAGCAGGTCCAGCCTTTTCTTTTCCATTAAGTGCAAGCTGCAAATATTCCGGAATCTTTCTCCGCCTGTATGCCATCACTTCATACACATACTGCTCCTTTGACTCAAAGAAATTGTAAAATGTACTTACACCGATTCCGGCAGCCTCTGTAATTTTGGCAACCGACATATGTGTCATCCCATATTCCTTCAGCAGATCAAATCCCGCATCCAGCATTTTTTCTCTGTACTCTGTCCGCTCTTCCTCTGTAAATACACGCTTTGCCATGTGGACCCCCTTAAGGTAAAATTCTACTCATTCCTATTATTTTCCTTCAAAGCCTCCACCATGTCAATCCTTGATATTTTTCTTTTCTGAAGAAACAGTGACAACTCATAAGTGATCCATGTAAGTACAAATCCAAGGACAATAGCTTTTACAGTCAGGACAGGAGCCAGGAGCATTCCATAATTTTCTATGGTGTCTGAATATCCAACCTTTACAAATGCATAAGCTGCCGGAATTCCTATCAGAAAACCTATGCACACTAGAATATGATTGACATTGAGCACCCTGTTTACTATCTCTTTTCTGCTAAACCCAAGAACCTTCATGACTGATATATTGGTCCCGGTCTCGGACACGATCATATTTATGACCAGATACAGGATAAATACTCCAAGCACTATTCCAAGTATCTCTATGCCGATAATGATAGCCTTCATCGGTCCCATCAGGTTTTCCATTGTATCCGCAGATACTTTCATACTCGTCTCGCTGGCCACCAGATTCTTGTCGAGATCCAGCTTTTTATCACTTATGATACAGTTATAAGTTCCAGGATCAACACCTGCAAGCTTAGTTGCATTATCTCTGGATGTATACAGATAGCAATGGGTATTATCCGTCACCACGCCGCTTATCTTAACCCTGTGCTCCTTGAGATCGGCAATATTGTAAAATGTCAGCTCATCCCCGGAATTTACCCCATAAGTTTCAGCAGCCGCACTTGTGAGATAACATTTGTCCAGATCAAGTTTTTCGCCTGTATCCGTCTTATCTATAAAATACTTAGATCCTTCATCTATCCCCTGTGTAGACAGCTGAACAGTATTTCCTTTGATCTCATAATAATTCTGGAACAATGCCTCGCCTTTATCCGGAGATCCATTTCCAAGAGTTTTTAATCTGTAAAGATATTCATATTTAACCGAGCTTGTGAGCCCGTCATGCATAAGACTGTCGAGACTGTCTCTCATGATAAATCCGGCAAGAATGCAGAAGGCCGCCACACATACACCGATGATCGTAACCACACTTCTGCCCGGGTGCCCTATGACACTTCTCACTCTCATCTTAAGCTGCGTTTTTGCATGACTGTTTCTCATTATACGGATTGTCCTGCTGTCCCTGCCTGTATTTCTGAGAAGGTCAACCGCAGACTTCCTGAGCAGCTTTGCAGCCTGCAGGGCTATCGCCAGGCAATATGCAAAAGATGGCAGAATAAGCGCAGCCAGTATGGACGCTGTATCATACCGCACTGTATAATCAATCGTCTCAAAATCGTATGCTATATAGAAATATGTTATAGCCTTCGTGACCGGGATGGATGCTATCGTTCCAACCACACTTCCCACAATTCCCGGAATCAGACCGAATCGCATATAATGTCCTATGATCTGCTTTCTGGAAAATCCGAGGGAAATGAATGTGCCAAGAAGATACTGTTCATTTCTGATATTTCTCCCTAGCACCATCACGATAAGTGCCAGTACTATTATGAACATAACTGGCGCATACATAGTAGCAATTTTTGATACCTCGTCACCCTCATTTACAGGCATTGATATTCTCGTATTCGTGGTTGCCGCCAGATAACTTGCTATGACATACTCGTCATTCAGTTTTTCCCTGACTTCCTTCTCATTATCCCTGTTGTATTTTATCGAATAATATCCAGTCTCATCAGCTGATATCTTCTCATAATCATCATGTGTCACAACCATGACCGCAAATTTTGATTTTTCAACGTACCCCGACTGCTTTTCAAGCATATATATGTAATCTGCCTTTGTCGCAAATGCTGATATGTTATATGAATATTTGCCCAGACTGATCTCATCGCCAACTTTAATTCCATGGAGATCTGCAAAATTCTGGGTTATGAGAGCCTCACCATTTTCAGGCATGCTGCCGTCCCGGACATTGCACAGATTGAGTTTTTCCGGCATATCAAATACCCTAACCGTGAGTCCGTCCACGTCTCCGCCACTAAACTTCAGATCCTTATATCTGCTATATTCCATGATAACATCATAATCACTTTCAAGAGTCTTCATGTCGTCCTCTGATATCGGATTATACGTTACAAATTCAGCGTCCTCAGTCTTATACTTCGCCACAAAATCATTTATAACCTTCTTCATGTTGTGTCCTGTCGATAACGGCGCAATAATAAGTATCGATATGAGCACAGTAAGAATGGTGCTTATTATATAGAAGGATATATTTTTCTTTACGCTGCGCACAGCTCTTTTGTTGATCGTCATATTACAGCTCCATCTCCTCTACACTTTGTTTATTTTCATTTCTTACATTTGCCACTGCCTTGCCGTCCTTGATCCTTATAACACGATCCGCCATTCCTGCAATATTCTCATTGTGTGTAATTATCACAATTGTTGTTCCGTATGTATCGTTCATCGCCTGAATTCTTCGCAGCACATCCCGTGATGACTTTGAATCCAGCGCACCCGTTAGCTCATCACACAGAAGAAGATCCGGTTTCTTCACCATCGCCCTTGCGATAGCCACCCTCTGCTGCTGTCCACCGGAAAGCTCCTTTGGAAAATGCTTTTCATATTTTACAAGTCCCAATTCCTCCATGAGTTCATCTACTGGTAATGGCTCTTTTACAAGCTCAGCCGTCATCTCGATATTCTCTCTGGCTGTAAGGTCAGGTGTGAGGTTATATGACTGGAATATAAATCCAAGTCTGTCTCTCCTGTAAAGTTCAAGTTCTTTGGCAGACATCTTTTCCAGATCCACCCCATCCACCATAAGGGATCCTTCCGTGGCCTTATCAAGTCCTCCAAGTATGTTCAGAAGTGTACTTTTACCACTTCCACTAGGGCCAAGGATCACGACTATCTCTCCTTTTTCCATACTGAAACCCGTGTGGTCCAGGGCATATACTGTTGCCTCTCCCTTTCCGTATTTCTTTACAAGGTTTTTTCCTTCAATATACATTCTGCATCCTCCATACTTTATGTGAATATTTTTTATATTTCATTCGCATATATGTTAGTCTATGCTAACCAGGATGTCAATAGTATTTGCGAATATTTTTAATATTTTATTCGCATATAATTTTCACTACGTTAAAAATATCAGATTATGAGCTGTCTCTTATACACATCTCCGAGCCCACGAGACGCGTAGTAATCTC
>URJU01000163.1 GCA_900548315.1 uncultured Coprococcus sp.
ACATACCACACTTCTTGCACTTCTCTGGTATAGCTTTACATCTTCCTGTGATCTTGGTTGTCTTAAGAAGTACACAAGGAGACTTTGTGATGATGACTGACAACTCATCCTTGGCTGTTTCTTCCTTGATCAGTTTCTTAAGTCCATCTATGTCAAATGCATTTATCTCATTGACATTCTGAACACCAAGTGCTTTGCAGAGATTGTAGATATCAATGGCATATGTAGGATCGCCCATCAAGGTCTTACCTGTCGCTGCGTGATCCTGATGTCCTGTCATACCTGTTGTTGAATTGTCAAGTATGATGACTGTTCCTGTGCTCTGGTTGTATACCATGTTCATGAGTGAGTTCACTCCTGTGTGAAGGAATGTTGAATCACCGATGACTGCCACCCAATTCTTTATGTAATCCTTACCCTTTGCTTTCTCCATTCCGTGAAGGGTTGAGATAGATGAACCCATACAGACCGTTGTATCTATAACGCTGAGCGGTGCAACAGCTCCAAGTGTGTAACATCCGATATCTCCTGCTGCGTGAATCTTCAGCTCCGAGAGAACAGAGAATACGCTTCTATGTGGGCAGCCCGGACAAAGGATAGGTGGTCTTGCCGGAACCTGAGCAGCCTCAGCTGTCTCAACCTTCTCGCCGAGAAGTTTCTCTCTGAGCATATTTGCACTGTACTCGCCCTGAACTGTGAGCAGCTCCTTGCCGACTGCATCTATACCCCATGCTCTAACCTGTGTCTCGATGTGTGGCTCCAGCTCCTCGATGACATATACCTTGTCAACCTGAGCGCAGAAGTCCTCAATCATCTTTCTTGGGAGAGGATTTACCATACCAAGCTTTAAGACTGATGCATTTGGCATAGCCTCTCTGACATACTGATAAGGAATACCACTGGTGATGACACCCACGCTCTTGTCCCTCATCTCAACTCTGTTGATCGGCATGTCAGCACCGTCTGCTGCCATATCCTTAAGTCTCTGCTCTACGAATACATGACGTGGTATAGCGTTACCAGGCATCATGACATATTTCTTTATATTTCTCTCATATGGCTTGTCAGGAATCTCCTGTCTGTCACAAAGCTCTACAACACCCTGTGAGTGTGAAAGTCTTGTGGTCGTACGGAGCATTACCGGAGTATCATACTTCTCGCTCAGCTCAAATGCATACTTTGTGAAATCCTTTGCCTCCTGGCTGTCTGAAGGCTCAACTACTGGTATCATAGCTGTTCTTGCAACAAGTCTTGAATCCTGCTCATTCTGTGATGAGTACATTCCAGGATCGTCTGCTGCCACCAGTACCATACCTCCGTTCACACCTGTATATGCAGCGGTGAACAATGGATCTGATGCCACATTAACACCTACATGTTTCATTGAAACTATGGATCTTACACCCGAAAACGATGCTCCTATAGCTACCTCTGTGGCAACTTTCTCATTTGGTGACCACTCTGAATATATGTCCCCTTTGTACTGCACCATATTCTCACTGATCTCTGTACTTGGTGTTCCAGGATATGCCGCTGACACCTTGACACCTGCCTCATAACAGCCTCTTGCAATGGCTGCGTTACCAAGCATAATCTTTTTCTCTCCCATGAATCTTATCCTTCCTGTTTATATTGATGTTCTTGTTTTTTCGTCTTAATCGACACTCTAATTTGTTATTATACAAGAATTATCAATAAAATAAAAGAGTTTTCCCTAATCATTTATTTTCTGAGTCCGATGTACCATATCTGCAAAATCCTGCCACTGCCTGTCGATAATATCTTCGCTCTTTTTGTCCGCTCCGGCATCACCGACATCTGAACCGTCCGCCTTATCACCAATCAGCGACAAAACCATATCAAGATCTGCAGAGCCGACATCTTCGCTGTTTTTGAGTATCATCCCGTAAGCAGCAACAGCACTTGCCGCACTCATATCTGTGGACATATCGCTGCTATAACTGTCGATATTTACCACACAACTCACCTGAGTGCTCTTATCACCATCCGGCTCTTTGTATCTTATGTTAACCGTTGCAAGCTCACCTGAATAAACCTCCTTATTATCACCATTATCTGTACCGTATTTGTGTTCGGCTGCAGGCACTTCAAAGTCAGAACCAGCAGGCACTATCTCATAGAGCACCGTAACCATATGTCCTGCACCTATCTCGCCGCCGTCCACTGCATCATTGTCGAAATCTGCATCGGCAATGGCTCTGTTCTCATAGCCTATCTGTCTGTAACCCTTGACATTTGCCGGATTGAATTCTATCTGAAACTTCACATCCTTGGCAACTGTGTTCAGCGTGCCGCCCATCTCGTCCACGAGAACTTTCTTAGCCTCATACGCCGAATCTATAAATGCATAGTTTCCATCACCGTTATCCGCCAGTGCCTCAAGCTTGTTGTCCTTCAGATTGTCCGTTCCAAAACCAAGCACACTAAGGAATATATTGTTTTCCCTCTTCTCCTCCGTTATCAGATCTACAAGATCGCTCTCACTTGTAAGCCCCACATTCATGTCACCATCAGTTGCTAGTATGACACGGTTGTTTCCCCCCTCTATAAAGTTCTTCTCTGCAAGTTCATAGGCTGTGATGATGGCATCACCGCCGTTGGTGCACCCCTCGGCTGTCATACTTGAAAGTGCCTCGCTTATCGTGTATTGCTCTGAACCTGCTGTGCCCGAAAGCACAACCGTATCCTCACCCGCATAAGTAACTATACTCACCCTGTCATTTTCATCCAGATTCTCCGCCAGCATGGCAAATGACTGCTGCACAAGAGGGAGCTTATTGTCATCATACATAGAGCCAGAAGTATCGATCAAGAATACTAGATTTGAAGGTTTCTTGTCCTCAAAATCTATGTCATCTGTATTGATCCCCACCATCATGAGCTTTGTATCCTTATTCCACGGACAATCAGAATACTCTGTGTATATCGAGAACTTCTCTCCGTTTTCCGGCTTTTTCCTGTAGTCATAGGTAAAATAGTTCAACATCTCCTCTATCCTAACTGCTCCGTCAGGTGGAAGACTGCCGGACTCTATATATGATCTGACATTACTGTAGGATGCCGTGTCCCTGTCAGCCGCAAATGTAGACAGCGGTCTGTCTGCTGCGGACACAAATCCATTCTCTGTCATGCTGTCATATTCCCTCGTATCGTAGGCAATCTCTGTATGCATTCCGTCCGAGGTTCCAGCTACATCGGCCATATCATTTGTACTGTCCGCTGTACCACAATATGATTCCTCATACATAACAAAATTTGACTCGCCGTTAAACAGATCGCTCCACCCATTATTCTGCAATATCTTATTTATCTGCTGATTTTCTTTTTTCCTATATTTTTCTGCGATCTCTGCCACTTCCTGCTTTTCTCTTTTCTTTGCTGCATCACCATGATCACAGCCCGTAAGTACGGCTGCTGTCATAACCCCCGCCATAACTGCGCATATAAATCTTGCAAATTTTTTTGAATTATATTTCATCATAAAAATCCCTCCGTAATATGAATTTCAAGCTCTATATCCTATATACGAAGGAATTGTAAATTTTTATGGAAATATTTGTAATTTCAAAATCTGCGCATCTAAATACATTTTTATCTCAGTAGATTGCTTTTATTCTTCCGCTCTCTCAAATCTGTACCAATTGCCCTCAACCTTCACTATGAGACTGCCGTCATCGCACACAATATACGCGGAATTTTTGGACGGATTCCTGTCAAAATTTACCTCGCCGTCATTTGACGGCACGCCATCAGTATAACTTCGGGCATAGAACACTTTGCTCCCATCCACGCTGTCCACATCAATCATATCGTATGTGTCCTCGTAGAGCACACCATCCACCATGATCATCGGCGCATAATCTTCCTGCGAATCAGAGCTCACAACAACCGGCTTGTCTGATACCTCTTTGCCATTTGTCTCACTCTCTGATATGGAATAATCGTCTCCCGAGACGTCATTCTGATATTCCTGATCACTCTGTACATCAAAGCTTTCCGAGGCACTGTTTTCCTGCACAGATTTATCACTCGCTGATCTCCGAATGTTTTTCAGTGATCCGGCTATTATCAGCACGCACACTACAGCAGCAGCCACAAGACCTGATATGATCTGCAATGTTCTCCTGTTCTTTACTATATTGCAAAGTTTCTTGTCTCCATCTTCTCTGCCAGCTCTTATATCTGTGACTTTCACATCTGCATTTTTAATTTCTACAGTTTTTCTGTCCTCATATGTTTCGCAGCGGTTCGCCTGCTTTTTATCCTGAGCCCTCTGCGCATCCACCACATCAAGTCCTGATTCTATCCTTCCCCAGAGATCAGGCGCATCCATATTCTCTATATATTTGTCAGATATTTTCTGTTCAAGTTCATCTTCATGTCTGCTCATAGTCTGCACCTCCTAAGTCTCTTGATTGCATTGTTGTAAAGCCATGTGACTGTCCCCATAGGCTTTCCAACCAGCTCCGATATCTCCCTGAAGGTAAAACCGCCAGCCACCTTTAGATCGACTATCTCCCGCTCATCCGGTTTGAGTGACTCCATGACCTCCTTCAGTGATACGCGGTTCACAACATATTCCTCCATGCTGCTGCCCTGTGCTGTCTCAGGGCT
>URJU01000164.1 GCA_900548315.1 uncultured Coprococcus sp.
CCAGCAGTATGCCGGACAGTACGGACAGCAGGCAAACCAGCAGTATGCCGGACAGAATGGACAGCAGATGAACCAGCAATATGCCGGACAGACTACATATGATCAGACAATGAATATGTATGGTGATCAGGCCCATAAGCCAGAGACACCAAAGAAGAGAAAGGGCATCAAGATAGCCATAATCTCAGTGGTTGCAGCTCTAATTGTTATCGCAGCATTGGTTGTGGTATATCTCGTATTCCTCAAGAAGACACCTAAGGATGTGGTTGAGGATGCCATGGAAAAAACAGCAAAAGAACTAGAAAATGGAAATCTTAGCGATATAGTTGGAGCAGAAGATTTTGACTTGGACAATATCGAGTTTAATTCAATGTTGAATATTGACAATGTGAGTGGTGCTGAGCAGCTCAGTGGAACTCAGGTTGAGTGGAACGGATGTACAGCATTTGACGACAGCAATGACTTCAGGATAGGCGGCTCTATGACAGCGGCAGGTGAGAAGGCGACAGCGGAGATACTTGCCGTTGGCAACAAGATTTACTTCTCATCACCGGAACTATTCACGAAGACATTTGTACTTGATGCAAACTCTATTATTTCGGAACTTAGTGGTTCAGAGGCTGGAGCCGGAGGCACAGTCGATGCAGAGGCACTTACTGAGCTCATCGATAAAAATCTCAAGCCAGCCATGGATACTTTTAAGGATTCTATGGTATATGAGAAGGTCGGCAAAGAGAATTTTACTGATGCGAATGGAAAGTCAGTAACAGCACAGCATTACACAGTAACGATCACAACAGATTCTATAAATGAGCTTGCAAATGCAATCGTTGATTGTTTAAATGAGTATGTTGACAGTAATATCTCAGACGATATGCTCTCAGAGATGAATGTTTCAAAGGATCAGATAAAGCAGTCAGTGGGAACAATCCCTTCACTTATTGGAGCTGTATTTACAAAGGATATTGTCACAGATGTCTACATTGACAATGGCAAGGTAGTACATATCAATTCTGAATATGATATAGCGGCAGCTGGTGTCACTCTTGGATTTACAGTGGATCTCATGGGAGATGGAGATGTAACATCTGATTCAAAGATGGTTGTAAATCTTGAGTATGGTTCACAGATGAATGTGGCATTTGATTGTGCATACAAGAGCAATAAGAGTGGTGATAAGACAGATGTCACAGCCGATTATAAGTTGTCAGCAACAGCAAATGGTGAGTCACAGGAATTTACGGGAAATACGGCATTCTCTTATGATGAGAAGAGTGGAGCGATTGAGGGAACCAGCAAGATCGTTGTTGACTCAGAGAACATTGAAATTAAGTACTCAGGAGTTCTTGCGGATGTAAAGAAGGGTGAGTCGTTCAGCATCAATGATATTCAGCTTAATGTGAACGTTTCGGGTGAAGAGATTGTAGCTCTGTCAGGCAGCTTAAGTGTTGCAGAGAAGAAGAATACCCTCACAGCACCATCGGATAGCGATGTGGTTGATTACTCCGTTCTTCAGGGAGATGAAGCACAGCAGTATATCAATACTGACAGTGCAGAGAAGATAATGACAGCATGGGGTGATCTGTTTGCTATAGCTAATGCAGGAGTTTCCATCGGTGATGAGGATGATGGTGAAGATATAGATACCACAGAGCCAGACACAGAGGAAACCACAGATGCCACAACGGAGGCATTGACAGAGGAAACAGATTATTCAAAGGTAGTTCTTGAGGCAGGTGATAAGACTGTTAAGATAAATGATCCAAAGGGATATGAGAGGAGTTATGCTTCAAGTTATTCAATTTCTCTTAATGATACAAAGGGCGATTCATATGTAATATATACTGCAAATGACTATACAGATGCAGAGTCTTATTTCAAGACGCTTAAAGATACCTATACGGGAATGGAAGATGATAATACCAAGATTGACTCTATGACAGACAGCAAGGTAAAGGCTAAAGATGGAACAGAGGTGATCTGCCTTGAGATTGAGATGACATCATATGATATGAAGAGTACAGATGTTATATTTATCTATCCATATGGAGAAGGTTCTATAATATGTAGCATAAGTTACTGGAAAGCACCAGATAAAATTGATGTCCAGAAATTGTGTGATACATTCATCGGAGCAATGGAGATAAAATAGATATAAAACATAGAATGATGTATTCTGATCGAAACAATATATACGCAGGGAGGCAGTGATGAAGGTCGTAAATGTGAAGAATGTGGTAATAGGAGAAGGGATGACAAAGATATGTGTGCCGTTGGTGGCACCAACCGATTATGATGTGGATTATCAGTCCAGAGTCATAGCTAAGTCAGAACCGGACATGGTGGAATTCAGGGCAGATATTTATGAAAAGTGCTTTGATAGGGATGCGCTCATGAAGACTCTTGAAAAGATACATGATAAGCTTTCTAAGTTTCCTATTATTTTTACATTCAGAACAAAGAGTGAGGGGGGCTGTATGGAGGCAACTCTCAGCCAGTACCGCGACCTGCTGCTTGATGTTATCGACAGTGGATACATAGATATGGTGGATGTCGAATACTTTTCAGATATGGAGATAGTGGACGAGGTTATCGCGGAGGCTCATTCAAAGGGTGTGTATGTCATAGTATCAAATCATGATTTTAAGACTACTATACCTATGGAGCAGATTGTTGGCAGATTTAAATCAATCATATTTACAGGAGCGGATATAGCCAAGATAGCCATGATGCCGGAGGATGGCTCTCAGGTAGTTGACATGATGCAGGCGGCAAAGGAACTGCAGGAGTGTGGAAATCAGACACCTCTCATAGTTATATCCATGGGAGAACTGGGAGTTGAGACAAGAACCACCGGAGAGATGTATGGCAATACGGTGTCATTTGCCACAGCCGGTATTCCGTCGGCACCAGGGCAGATATCGGTTGACGCTCTAAGAAGTCAGCTCACAATGATACACCACATCATAGCAGGAAAATAACATTGAGTATACGTATATGATCATATTATGCTGGAAGTCACGGTAAGTACTGGGACTTCCAGTTTTTTATGCCCTATTCTCCACTTCGTAGAAGGGGTCAGGTACCTCCGTCCCCACTTTCGTTTTTTGAGAAAATCTAGTGTGTGGCTTGTTGGGCAGATATGTGGTATTATGACATAAATGTTCCGGGCGGCGAGTGCGGCAGACGGAGAAGGTTAAGGAGATATGAATAAAATGGAAGAAAAGATACATAAGAGGAGAGTTCGCTACAGTGGAACTCATCCGAAGAGGTTTGAGGAGAAATATAAGGAGCACAATCCTGAGAAATATGCTGATACGATAGAAAGGGTCATAAGCAAGGGCAGTACTCCAGCGGGAATGCATATATCAATATGTGTAAATGAGATACTGGATTTTCTTCAGATACAGCCGGGACAGCAGGGGCTTGATGCGACGCTTGGCTATGGCGGACACACAAGGCGGATGCTCGAGAAACTTCAGGGAAAAGGTCATATGTATGCTCTGGATGTTGATCCGATAGAGATCGTGAAGACGAAACAGAGACTGGCAGATGCCGGTTATGGAGAGGATATACTCACGATAAAGCAGACAAACTTTAGGAATATAGATAAAGTTGCAGAGGAGGCCGGGAAATTTGATTTTATTCTGGCGGATCTTGGAGTGTCTTCCATGCAGATAGATAATCCAGACAGGGGATTTACCTACAAATTCGATGGACCACTTGACCTGAGACTCGATCCGGAGAAGGGGGAGTCGGCGGCGGAGCGTCTGCGAGAGGTTTCATATGAGGAACTTGTGGGAATGTTCCATGAGAACTCGGACGAGCCTTATGCGGAGGAGATCGCCACGGTCATCAAGAAGAGAAATCGCACTAAGAATTATGTGGAGACCACCACGCAGATGAAGGATGCCATCGAGGAGGCGTTGTCATTTGTTCCGGAAAAGGAGCGGAAAGAGGCTGTGAAGAAATCATGTCAGAGATGTTTTCAGGCTCTCCGAATAGATGTGAACAGTGAGTTTGAGGTACTGTATGATTTCTTAGATAAGCTTCCGGATGCACTCAGACCAGGAGGCAGGGTAGCGATACTGACATTCCATTCAGGTGAGGACAGACTGGTAAAGAGAGCGTTCAAGGCGGGAGCGAAGGCTGGTATTTACAGTGAGGTGAGCAAGGATGTCATCAGACCGTCAGCGGAGGAGTGCGCCCGCAATCCGAGAGCAAGATCGACGAAGATGAGATGGGCTGTAAAAGCATTATAAAGGACACAGAAAGGCGACATCGTCTGTATATCATGTTAATATGATGACAGGGGATGTCGCCTTTTGGATATATGTTTTAGATGTATTGTGGCTGGACGAATGTGAAGGGCAGCGGCAGCAGAACAGGCGGTGGCAGTGGACTCGGGCTTTTTGTTGTGAGGACGATACTTGACAAGTATAGCTTAAAAGGAAGGCTGTCATATCATGATGGCATTTTTTCGGTGTTGATAAGCTCCCGGTAAATGCGTAACAGGCATATAGAGGATAGTAAAAATGTCCAGGGATAATTTAGACAGAACATTTACTGTCTCTTATACACATCTCCGAGCC
>URJU01000165.1 GCA_900548315.1 uncultured Coprococcus sp.
TTCCTTCATACTCAAGTACATCACCGAAAAGTGCCGGAGTAGTTGTAATCTCCTTTACACCTGTGACAAATACCTGAGAGATTGTTTTCATCATTGACCAGCCATGATCAATGCCGATTACTTCTAACTTGTTATTCATATGTTTTGCACATCCTTTCTTCTTAAACAGCCACTTGAACATCTTAACCACCTACTTTCCTATCAGCTTTCGCATACAAGGAAAACAATAACCATTCCCTTGATAATATGGACATCCGACACATTCTGTCGGAAGTTTCTGTTCTTTTTTCTTAGATGGTTTACAACATGTTCCATTGGCACATCTGTTGTTATGTCCCCAGAAGAATCTACAATGCATACAATCTTTTAATTCTCTTTCAAGCTTTTCTTCTGGAGATACAAACCTGCGTTTCTTATGCTTATCTCTTTTTTCAACTGTTCCCACCAGAGCTCTCCTCCCTTCCAAGGAGTGATTGCTCTCTTATATTTTCCAATATCCTGTCCGACTCACCTGCTGTCCTTGCTAATGAATACAATACAATAAGAACAATAATTATAAATGCTATGCTAAATCCCATCATCACTTTATCCTCCTTCAAATTAGTTGCCATATAGACAAAATTTGAATTTGGAAGTGATATAGTCTACATGGCTATGCTTAATGCTAAGCATGTAGGTACACGCCAGTCTTCTAGACTCCTATATCGCCCCGTGTACAAAGAGGTGTTCTCACCTCCGGGAGTTACAGACGAGCCACAAAATGTGTTTCACGACGCCCTTCTGAATTATTAGAAGCACTATCTCCTCTTTTAGCCTTTTGAGGATAAGGACGAACTTCTCGCCCTCTGTGGTTGATTATCCTTACGCAACATGTCGAATCCTTTTTCCAGATTTCCATCCAACTTCTCACCCTTCATCTTTCGATCCATCAGGCTACTAATATGATAGCTGTGACTTTCATCTTCCAGGTACATGCCTCGTAAATTTACTACCTACAGATACTCTGCAGTGCAAACTACTTTGCAAATCTGTAACTGATTATTCAATTGTTATGTCCAATCTCTCTTGGACAATTGATATTCTACAATGCACTTTAATTTTACGGAAGTGACACCACTGGTGTATTTTTACGAATTTTCACCAGTTTTTGGTGTATTTGTCATTTCCTTTAATTTGTTCCATGTATGCTTAGGCAGTTCTCTTGCCGGCTCTCTGAATCGTTCAAGATATTTTTCAAATAATTCCGTATTGATTAATGCTGAATTACCGACTTTATAGACTGCTCCTGCCTCTCTCGCAATTACTATGATTCTAGATTTACTTATCCCATAAATAATCGCTCCTTCCTCTGCATTGACAAATTTTTTCATAAAATCCTTTGTATCTGAATAGCACTTATATGAGTAACTCATTCATCAGTCTCCTTTCACATTTGGCAATGGATGTTTCATTTCTGTTGGCGGTTCTCTGAATTGCTCCATATAATCATCAAAAATTTCCAAATTTATTAATATAGTATTTCCCTTAGCTGTTCCAATCTTATATACAGCACCCGCTGCTCTAGCCATTTCAATAAATCTATGATGCCCTATGCTATAAGTCATTGAAGCTTCCCCAATTCTTACAAACTTCTTTTCTACGATTTTGTTTGAACTAGGCACTCTTGCAAAATGTTTCATAAATTTCATCAACCTTTCCTTATGTACTAATATAATCTTTGCAAGCTGATATCTTGCTCCAGCAGCTAATGCTATATCCATTGCCTCATCTCGTGTTACATCTAATAAAGCCATTACTTCATCAATACGAATAAATCTTGGTTTTACATTTTCTTTTCTATAGGCACTAACTGAACCACTCAATGTATTTACCATAACATCACCTACTTATAAAACTCAGCATCTGTAATATGAAAAGTTTCAAGATACTTATCCAATATTTCTGTATTAACAAGTACAAGCTGACCAATCTTATAACAAGCCTTGGCATCCTTAGCCACTTCTTGAAATTTTGTCATTCCCATACTGTACATCTTTGCACCATCTGAATATCTTACAAACTTTTTTGCAGCCTCATATCTATCTTTCTTCTTTGATTCATCCATTGCTGTGCTCCTTTCACTTTGACTTCATAACAAATGACGTATTTTCTCCATAACGCAAAAAAGAGGACATCTTCTAAATTTCTTTAGAAAATGTCCTCTTAGTAGTTCATATTCGATTGAATCTTATTCTTTTCAGATTGTGTACTCTTTCATACTGATGTAAATGACTATGCCAAAATACGTCTTTTAATGCGTCCTTTGACGTACTCAAATGCCTCAATCCCGCATAAACACTGGGTTTATTTATCCAAGCTCTTCATCGTCGGGAACAGAAGAACATCTCTGATCGCCTGTGAATCTGTGAGGAGCATTACCAGTCTGTCTATACCATAACCGATACCGCCTGTCGGTGGCATACCGATCTCAAGTGCATTGAGGAAATCCTCATCAGTGTGCTCAGCCTCATCATCGCCAGCTGCCGCATTCGCATCCTGAGCGGCAAATCTCTCACGCTGATCGATCGGATCGTTCAGCTCTGAGTAAGCGTTACACATCTCCCATGTGTTGATGAAGAGCTCGAAACGCTCAACCTTTGTAGGATCTGAAGGTTTCTTCTTTGTAAGTGGTGAGATCTCTATTGGGTGATCCATGATAAATGTAGGCTGGATCAGGTTCTCTTCACAGAACTCCTCAAAGAACAGGTTCACGATATCGCCCTTCTTGTGGCGCTCCTCATACTCTACATGATGCTCGTCAGCGATCTTCTTCGCCTCAGCATCATCAGCAACCTGGTCAAAATCAACACCTGTATACTTCTTTATAGCATCGACCATAGTCAGACGCTCAAATGGCTTGCCAAAGTCGATCTCTATTCCATTATATGAAATCTTGGTGCTTCCACATACCTTTTCTGCGAGGTAACGGAACATGGACTCTGTCAGCTCCATCATACCATAGTAATCTGTATATGCCTGATATAACTCCATGAGGGTGAACTCAGGGTTGTGACGTGTGTCAACGCCCTCATTACGGAACACTCTTCCAATCTCATATACTCTCTCAAGACCACCGACGATAAGTCTCTTGAGATAAAGCTCCAATGATATACGAAGCTTTACATCCTCATCGAGCGCATTGTAATGTGTCTCAAATGGTCTCGCTGCAGCACCACCGGCATTGGATACAAGCATAGGGGTCTCAACTTCCATGAAATCACGTCCAGCCAGGAAATTACGGATCTCCTTTAATATCTGTGATCTCTTGATGAATACTTCCTTGCTGTCCTGATTCATGATCAGATCCACATACCTCTGACGATATCTCATATCTGTATCTGTCAGTCCATGGAACTTCTCTGGGAGCATCTGGAGTGACTTGGACAGAAGTGTTATCTCTTCAGCATGTATGGATATCTCACCCGTCTTTGTTCTGAAAGCATATCCCTTTACACCATATATATCACCTATATCTGATTTCTTAAAGTCAGCATATGACTCCTCGCCGATCTGATCTCTGGCAACATATACCTGAATGTTGCCCTTGAGGTCCTGAATATTACAGAAAGAAGCCTTACCCATGACACGCTTGAACATCATACGTCCTGCAATACTCACATTGATAGGTGAAGCGTCCATGATCGCTCTTCTCTCATTGTAATCGTTGTTGATTACCTCTCTCTTCTCCGCCTCGTCAAGCCCCTCAACTGAAGGTGCCTGTCTTCCCGCAAGAAGCTCAGCCTCATGTGCTGTGTACATGTCCTTTACTTCTATACTGTGCTGCTGCACATCATACTTAGTTATAACAAATGGATCCTTGCCTGCAGCCTGAAGATCTGCCAGTTTCTCACGGCGAACCATCTTCAGCTTATTAAGATCCTGCTCATTTCCCTTGTTGTTCTGCTCTGCCATCTTCTCTTACAGCTCCTGTCTCTTAATATCAAGTACTCTGTACTTAAATTCTCCGTCTGGTGCCTCCACCAGAACTTCCTCTCCGACCTTTGCACCCTTGAGTGCCATTCCAACCGGTGACTCATCTGAAATCTTGTTGTTCATGATATCTGCCTGTGATGAACCAACGATATCATACTCAACTTCCTCATCAAACTCATAATCGTATACGACTACCTTACAGCCGATACCTACAACTCCTGTATCAACCTCGTCCTCATCTACGACCTCAATATTCTTAAGCATGGTCTCAAGCTGTTCGATCCTCGCCTCGATGTCTCTCTGCTCATCCTTGGCTGCATCGTACTCTGCATTCTCTGACAGATCTCCCTGCTCTCTTGCCTCCTTGATCTTGGCTGCAATCTCTCTACGCTTATTTACTTTCAGATCCTGGAGCTCTTCCTCAATCTTTTTGAGACCTGAATAGGTAACTACATTCTTTTTCTCTGCCATCGCCGCACATACCTCCTAAAATATCCTTATGATTATATCCTATACTATGGTATAAAAAAATGCGGAAGATGGGACTTGAACCCACACGGTATTGCTACCACAGGCACCTGAAGCCTGCTGTCTCTTATACACATCTG
>URJU01000166.1 GCA_900548315.1 uncultured Coprococcus sp.
GAGATTGGTCTCGATTATCATTTTGACGATGATCCGCCAAGGGATGTGCAGAAGAAATGGTTCATAAGGCAGCTTGAACTTGCCCGGGAGCTCAATATGCCGATAATCATACACAGCAGGGATGCTGCGTCAGACACCATGGAGATACTGAAAGATATGGACGGCGGAAGAAATGGCGGAGTGATACACTGCTATTCATACAGTGTTGAACAAGCTAGAGAATACATTAAGATGGGATTCAATATCGGCGTTGGTGGAGTTGTCACCTTCAAGAACAGCCGCAGACTTCAGGAGGTCGTGGAAGATATTCCTCTTGAAAAGATCGTCCTTGAGACCGATTCTCCATACATGGCTCCGGTTCCATTCAGAGGGACAAGAAATTCGGCTCTTTACATTCCTTATATAGCTGAGAAGATAGCCGAGATCAAAGGCGTGCCGGTTGAGAAGGTGTATGAAACAACTTATGCAAATGCGATGCAAATGTATAGAATATCATAGCTGATTTAAGGGCTGTGCTGTAACGGCAGGAATTTAATATCAAAAACTTAGATTACAGGCAATGGAGGTTTCGTAATGTGAATTGAGACCAGGACTTTGTGGTATGCCTGTCAGGGGAATACGAGGTCGCCGGTACTTAGGTGGCGCTTTAAGCGGCACCTTAGTACCGCTGCAGACCGAATTAAGCGGGAGCGACCCCAGACAGGCATACCACAAAGTCCTGGTCGTGACACAAATCTTGATGAAATCTCCATTGTCTGGACGCAGGAAAGGACAAAGCATGGAGAAGTTAAGCAATCCACAGGTTACGATAGAGACGATAAAAAAGTACGAATTTGCATTTCAGAAGAAGTTCGGGCAGAACTTTCTGATAGATTCACATGTGATAAACAAGATAATCAGTGCGGCGGACATCACAGAGGATGACTGCGTGCTGGAGATTGGTCCGGGAATTGGAACCATGACACAGTATCTTGCGGAGAGTGCCGGGCAGGTAGTGGCGGTTGAGATAGATAAGAATCTCCTGCCTATACTGGACGAGACTCTTGCTGAATATGACAATGTAACGGTCATAAACGACGACATATTGAAGGTCGATATCAACAAGATAGTGGAGGAGAGAAATGGCGGCAGACCTATAAAGGTTGTTGCAAATCTTCCATATTATATAACCACGCCGATCATCATGGGACTTTTCGAGAAGCATGTGCCACTGCTCTCTGTCACTGTCATGGTGCAGAAAGAGGTGGCAGACCGCATGCAGGTCGGACCCGGAACAAAGGATTATGGTGCGCTGTCACTGGCAGTACAGTATTACGCAGAGCCTTATATTGTTGCAAATGTGCCACCTAATTGTTTCATACCAAGACCGGGAGTGGGGTCTGCCGTTATCAGGCTTACCAGATTTCAGGAGCCGCCGGTAAAGGTGAAGGACGAACAGCTGATGTTCAGGCTTATCAGGGCATCCTTTAACCAGAGAAGAAAGACTCTCCAGAACGGAATAGCCAACAGCGGAGAGCTGTCATTTACAAAGGAAGAGGTTGCAAAAGCTCTTGAATCACTTGGAATATCAGCAAATATCCGAGGAGAAAGTTTGGGACTGGCGGAATTTGCAGCTTTGAGTGATATTCTTTCGGACAAATAAAAGAATATCCACCATCATTTGCACATAGATAATTGTTAGAGTTCCAGGAACATGTGAAACATCGAAATTGATGATTTAGAAGTGTTTTCCAGAGGAGAGGAGGATTATCTATGGTGTATTGGAACAGATTTATATCGTATATTTACAGATATCACGAAGGACGCAAATGTGAAAATTCCGGATTTGCAAAGGTGGCAAAGACCGGAAGGGCAGGACGTATAACTATAGGACTGAAGAATGGCATAAGTGGACGTGAAACGGTATATGGTGTGTATATTTATAGGGAGACACTTCCGCAGGGCGACCTTGAGGTTCAAAACAGGATGTCTGCAAATGGTATGACAGGTGAACCGGGAGGAAGGCAGCCGTTTATGATCCCACTCCCGGTGCTCATAGGAAAGATGAGGCTCTGCGGCGGACATGGAGAAGAGACATTTTCCTTTGGATGGGATAACGTTGGGGGGAGTGGACGCCCGATAACGGCGTTTGCGGGAATTGCTATCAGATTGATGGATTCTGGTGCGTGTGGAAATGATAATTTTTATGAGAATGATATGTTCTGTTCATCGTGGACGGACAGTGACGTGGATTATTCCGCGATGTGGACCAGCGGTGAGCCTGAGAAAAATGGCGTGTTGGATGAGGCGGTCCGAGAGGTATCCATAACGGATGATGTTGCGATGGAGACGGATGATGTTCAGATCTCAGCCGGCACAGATACTGATGCGGCGGTGGAGAGTATGTTCCAGAAATATGAGCATTTGCCGCTGCTCCCGGGAAATTCTCTGGACGACGGGCTGGACAGTGTGATAGAGAGCGTGAAGATAACTCCAAATGATATCGGACTTCTAGATATGAATAATTGGAAACTTGGGGTGAACAGTTTTCTCACACATGGTTATTACAGTTATAAATATCTTATGCTTGGCAAGGTGATCTTCAAGCCAGATAGCGAAAACAATTGTTACATATTGGGGGTGCCAGGGGTGTATTCCGCAAGGGAAAAGTATCTTGCTGGGATATTTGGATTTGACAGATTTGTGCCAGAAAAGGAGGCCAACATAAAGACGGGTAATTTTGGATATTGGATAATAGATATCGTATAGTAGATATTGGATAGCTGTAGTAATAAATAGAGGATTGTATTAAATTAGGAAATTATTAGAAAACGAGAAGACAAATTTATGATGTGCAGTAAAAATAACGAAGAGATAATATACGCAAAAACAGAGTGCGAAGATAAAGAGACTGATGAGGTTTTTGAACTTGACAGTCAGAAACTGGCAGAACACGAAAAATATATGGATAAGGCGATAGCGCAGGCGCGCAGAGCTTACGCAAATGGAGATGTACCTATAGGTTGTGTGATAGTTCATGACGGCAGGATAATCGCCAGAGGGTTTAACAAGAGAAATCTGAAGAAGACCACACTTGCGCATGCTGAGATACTGGCGATAGAACAGGCGTCCAGGAAACTTGGAGACTGGAGACTTGAGGAGTGTACCATGTATGTCACACTTGAACCGTGTCAGATGTGTGCCGGGGCGATAGTTCAGGCCCGAATTCCTGCAGTTGTCATAGGGTGTATGAATCCGAAGGCTGGTTGTGCCGGATCAGTGATAGATCTGCTGCAGATGAAGCAGTTTAATCATCAGGTTAAGGAGATCAAGGGTATAAGGCAGCAAGAATGCAGCAATATGATGAAAGAATTTTTCAGGGATCTGAGGCAGGGGAAGATGAAGAAAGCTTGACGTAACTCTGCTGGTCGGATATAATGTAGCCTACGGGTTTGTGTAACTCGCAATTAAATATGTTTTAAAGTTTCCATGCAACCGGGGAGGTAGCGGCGCCCTGTACCTGCAATCCGCTATAGCAGGGGTGATGGTCTTTCGGAGGGGTGGTTGTTGTAGAGCTGCCCTCAGTAAGTGGTGTTGATGTCTGGGTCTCGCGCAACAGGAATCTCTGAACCGTGTCAGGTCGGAGACGGAGCAGCACTAAGGGGAATCTCCTGTGTGCCGTGAGGGTGCCTGGGCTGAGCTAACTGCTGAGGTAACGTCTATGATGATACTTCGAAGAAAGACCGCATGGATTTTTTTGTGTATATACCCACCAAATAGCCAAAGAAATGATTTCTGCGGCGAAAGCGGGAGCACGGATTGTTCGCTTGTTATGGAAGATATTTATTAAAAATTTAAAAAATTATGGTAAAATGCTACAAAAGATGTTATCATCAAGTATGATACTTTTACGGAGAGGGAAAAGCCGTAGAATAGTGATTTTCCAAGGGGCGAAACGAGTATGAATTACGCTGAAGTAATTGATTTTGTAAAAACGCAGACAGCTGTGAATGGCAGGCCGCCGAATTATCCATTCAGAAGTAGATTTGAGCACACTATGAGAGTATACAGATGGGCTATAAAACTACAGTCTAAACTTGGCGGGGATCTTGATATCATAGTGCTTGCAGCGCTTCTTCATGATGTGGGCTGGGATGATGAGAGACCGCATGGCGAGGTCGGAGCAGAGATTGCCGTGAATTATCTGGACAGTCTCGGTGTAGATCCGCAGAAGATTGCGAAGATAGGTGAGATCATCATGATACATGAGGAGAAGGATACCGATGCCGATCTTTCGCTGGAATGCAGGATAGTTATGGATGCCGATCTTTTGGATGAGGTTGGTGCCATAAGTGTGTTGTGGGATTCTATGGCAACGGCGATAGAGGACGAGGCAAGTTATAAGCGCGCATATTACAGAATAAAGAATTTTTATAGGATTAATAAACCAAAGATAAAAAGGTGCAAGACTGAAGCTGGAAGACTTGAGTATAACAAGCGTATGCAGCTTCTGGAGGATTTTATATTCCAGCTTGAGAAAGAACTTTTTTAGGTGTTATAGTATTCAGGAACAACATCAAGGAATACATTTATAATTAA
>URJU01000167.1 GCA_900548315.1 uncultured Coprococcus sp.
GAGCCTTATCGTCGGCAGCGTCAGATGTGTATAAGAGACAGATGCTATGCACAGGAATGACTGCATCTATAGATCAAAACTTAAATGCGAGCGGCTTTCATGTCTTGAAGATTATCGCAATGCCCAAAATATATGCGCATATATTTCAAAGGGTAATGAAGTGGATACAAGGCTTATTATAGATAAGGCGTGGGAAGATGGTAAGCATGTTTTTGTTCCTAAGGTGTATGGCAAGGATATGCATTTTATAGAAATAACCAGTTATGATGAACTGCGAATTGGAAATTTCGGAATACTCGAGCCTGAGTCTGATGATCACACAGAGCTCAGCAGTGGACTTATGTTTATGCCTGGAGTTGCATTTGACAGACAATGCAATCGAATTGGATTTGGAGGCGGATTTTATGACAGATATCTGGCATCTCACGGACAGCTTGTAACGGTAGCGCTGGCGTATGACTGTCAGATAGTAGATTTTATAGACAGTGAACAAACGGACATAAAACCGCATATCATAGTAACAGAATCAGGAGTTATATCATAAGGAGGACAAATGAACAGAGATGAGATAGCTGCAAAGATTGCAGATCTTGAGAATAAGATCCGTATGGATAAACAGTCAAATTCAGCGAGTCAGACCGAGAAGAAAAACAAAAATTCATCCGGTGGTGATTCAGACAGATACGCATTGTGCCTCGGTGGTGGTGGCGGCAAGGGCGCATATCAGCTCGGCGTATACAGGGCGCTTTCTGAGTATGGACTCATGGAGAGAGTTGATGCCATATCAGGAACATCGATAGGAGCGATAAATGCTGTTCTCTTTGCGTGCAACGATCCAGACAGATGTGATGATGCGTGGAGACAGATACATTTCGAGACTGTGTTTGATGTTGATCCGGATCTGTTGTTCAACGACAAACTGGGATTTTTGTCCAGAAAAGAAATGCTGAAACTCATGGGCAGTTATCTGGATTATGATAAGCTTTCGTCCGGTATCCCGAAGATATATGCGTCTATTGCTGAATGCGTTCAGGATGAAACTAAAAATGCTGAGTATATAGACCTATCCGGCAAGAATAAAGAGGAGATAAATACTGTAGTCATGGCGTCATCGACGCTTCCTCTCCTATACGAGTCAGTTACATATAATGGCAAGGAGTACTGTGATGGCGGGCTTGCGGATAATCTTCCTGTAAAGCCTCTGTATGATGCGGGGTACAGACATATTATACTGTGTGGACTAAATCCTGACTCAAAGAAAGATTTATCTGCGTATCCAGATGCAGATATATTGGAGATATATCCAAGTGTAAATCTCGGTGATCTAATAGATGGCACCCTTGATTTCTCTGCAAATTCGATGAAGTTCAGAAACATGTTGGGTTACAGGGATACGATCAGAGCCCTTAAGGTTCATTTTGAAAAGGATCCTGATTATATTGCTGCTATAGATCATTACAGGGATATAGACCTTGCAGATATAAAAACTCAGATGAGTATGGATGCCGCTGATTCCAATATCAAAAATACCATAGGAGATATAGACAGTATACTTGGCAAACTCGGTATAGATAAATGATAGTACTTGATTTATGCCTTTAAAAGAAACAGATAAGGATACATGTATATTATGAAGGATTTGAAAAACATCATTGACAATATAGATCTGAGTCTTCCAGCACCGCTCGAAGAACCGGAGAGACAGTATTACTATATAAAAAAGGGCAGGGAATATGTTGCAGAAAAGCGCATACTGCTTGGACGTGATCTAACTTGTTCGATACAGACATTTGGCTGTCAGATGAATGTAAGGGATTCTGAGAAATTAGCCGGAATACTTGAGCAGATGGGATATGTGAGAACCGAGTCAGAACATGCGGATTTTATCATCTACAACACCTGTACTGTCAGGGAGAATGCCAACAGAAAGGTGTATGGACATCTTGGACTCATGAAACATCTCAAAGAAAAGAACCCTGAAATGAAGATAGCTCTGTGTGGATGCATGATGCAGGAACAGCATGTAGTAGAGACTATCAGCAAGAGTTATAGATTTGTGGATATGGTATTTGGAACTCACAACGTTTATAAGCTTGCAGAGATATTTGTAAATAGGATAGAGTCTGGAAGTATGGTGATAGATATATGGAAGGATGCAAAGGAGGTTGTGGAAGATCTCCCGGCAGTCAGGGAATTTCCATTCAAATCTGGTGTAAATATCATGTTTGGATGCAATAACTTCTGTACCTACTGTATAGTTCCATATGTAAGAGGCAGAGAGCGAAGCAGAACCCCAGAGGATATCATATCTGAGTGCGAGAGACTTGCTGATGATGGAGTGGTTGAGATCATGCTGCTGGGGCAGAATGTCAATTCTTATGGCAAGAATCTTGAACATCCGATCACATTTGCTGAACTGCTCAGAAGAGTATGTGCCATAGAGAAGATACAGAGGGTGAGATTTATGACATCTCATCCAAAGGATCTGTCAGATGAGCTTATAGATGTCATAGCGGAGAATCCAAAGATATGCAGGCATCTTCATCTGCCTGTGCAGTCTGGCTCATCGAAGATCCTGAATGCCATGAACAGAAGGTACACAAAGGAGTCTTATCTTGCTCTTGTTGACCGCATAAAGGCGAAGATCCCTGAGATATCACTCACAACAGATATCATTGTTGGATTCCCTGGAGAGACTGAGGAAGATTTCCTTGAGACCATGGATGTGGTTGAGAAGGTGCAGTACGACACTGCATTTACATTTATATATTCAAAGAGATCCGGTACTCCGGCAGCCGGCATGGAGAACGGTTCTACAAAGGAAGAGATACAGGATAGATACAACAGGCTTTTAAAGCGTGTTCAGGAGATAAGTGATGTGAAGACCCTTGCGATAAAGGGGCAGACACAACCGGCTCTGGTTGAAGGCTTTGATGAGAAGGGTGACGGCCTTCTGACCGGAAGACTCTCCAACAACATACTTGTCCATTTCCCTGGGTGTGCGGAGATGGTTGGCAAGATATTGGATGTAAAGCTTGTTGATTGCAAGGGATTTTATTACATGGGTGAATTAGCAGAATAGGAGTAGTTGAAGTGGCAGCATTAACACCAATGATGGTTCAGTATATGGAAGTAAAGAATCAGTATAAGGACTGTATTCTATTCTACAGACTGGGAGATTTTTATGAGATGTTCTTCGACGATGCATTGACGGCGTCCAGAGAACTTGAGATAACACTGACCGGCAGGGACTGTGGTCAGGAAGAACGGGCACCGATGTGTGGTGTTCCATATCATGCTTGCGATATATATCTGAACAAGCTGATAGAGAAAGGTTACAAGGTAGCGATATGCGAGCAGATGGAGGATCCGAAGCTTGCTAAGGGTATCGTGAAGAGAGAAGTTATACGAATAGTTACGCCTGGTACAAATATGTCCCAGGCTATTCTTGATGAGACGAGAAACAACTATCTCATGTGTATATTTGGATATAATGATGAATATGGTGTGGCTGTATGTGACATCACAACCGGAGAGTTCCGTACATGCCATATTTCTTCTGGTGCCAAATTATATGATGAGATAAATAAATATTCACCTTCGGAGATAATAGGAAATAATGCGTTTCTGTCAAGCAATCTCAATTTTGATTATATGAAAGAAAAGATGAAGATTGCCATATCCGAAGCCCCGTCACACTATTTCAATGATGATACCTGTGAGGATTTCATAAAAAGGCAGTTTAAGGTTGGCTCCATAGAAGGACTTGGAATAGGAGGGCTTGGAATAGATGGACAGGAGGATATGCTGCTATCAACTGGAGCTCTTCTTCAATATCTTCATGAGACACAGAAGAACTCTCTGGATCATATCAACAGAATAGATGTATATTCCATTGAGGACTATATGATCATCGACAGTTCATCTAGAAGGAATCTGGAACTGACGGAGACTCTAAGGGATAAGCAGAAGAGGGGTTCGCTGCTGTGGGTAATGGATAAGACCAAGACGGCAATGGGGGCAAGAATGCTTCGAAATATGATAGAGCAGCCACTTATCCATAAAGCTGATATAGAGGGCAGGCTTGATGCCATAGCGGAGCTTAATGACTCCGTTATAGATAGAGATGAGATGCGCGAATATCTGAACACAGTATATGACCTTGAGAGACTTATGACAAGGATATCATTGAGAACTGCAAATCCAAGGGATCTTCTGGCATTCAAGACTTCCATAAAGCTGCTGCCATTTATCATACAGCTGCTAGGAAAATTTCATTCAGAAAAGCTCACTGAGATCAAAAATGGAATAGATGACCTGCAGGATTTATATGAATTGCTTGACCGTGCAATAGTGGATGAACCGCCTATACTTATAAGAGAAGGCGGAATATTCAAGGATGGTTATCTTGAAGATATTGATACCCTAAAGAATGCTACCACAGATGGCAAGAACTGGATTGCGGACCTTGAGACGAAGGAAAAGGAAAAGACAGGTATCAAGAACCTCAAGATCAAGTTCAACAAGGTGTTTGGATATTATTTTGATGTGACAAACTCATAC
>URJU01000168.1 GCA_900548315.1 uncultured Coprococcus sp.
AGATTACTACGCGTCTCGTGGGCTCGGAGATGTGTATAAGAGACAGATTCAATATTGTATTATAATATCAATTTATCGCCATGTCCGATTGACATATTTTTATGGGAATATGTATTTTTCCAGTTATAATGGATGTATTTGATAGTCCTTCAAAAGATGTTCCCCGTATGCATCCATTTCTGCTACGAAGTCTTCTCCCAGTTTTTGGGAAAGTGCCGCCCTGCCGAGCCACAAATTAGGAACTCTGTGATGCATACCATGACAATCACTGCCTATTATGTGTGCCCTGCCATCTCTGAACATTCGGAACATCCGTCCTCTCTGTCTGAGTTCCAACAAGGTCTCTGCATTCACCTGAACTGTCACCGGAAGTTCCAGCACCTGCTCTACATAAGATTTATTGCCTGGTATTTTTAAGAATCGCTCTATATGAGCCAATATGATATGGAAATGTCTTTTTTCTATTAAGTCTTTCACTTCATGCACTACCGAACTGTTCCATGTCACAAATGGCATTTCAAGCAACATGATGTCTGTTCCTTCTATTGTTAGTGCGGTCACTCTCTCTGCCCGGCTGATGCCATCAAAGAAAGCCACCTCTGCCCCCATCATAATGCGCGGTACATCCGCTTTCTCTGCCATGACCTGTTTCATCACCAGGTCATATGCTTTTTTTCTGTTTTCAACAAATCTCTCTACCCTGTTTGAATCTGCATAAAAATGTGGCGTTGCGACCATAATGTCCACGCCGTGCTCTCTGCACATCCTGAGCATGCCAATAGATGTCTCGACATTTCTGCTGCCATCATCTATTCCCGGCAATATATGTGAATGAAAATCTATTACACTCATATCTTCTCCTCTGCTCTCACCCACTAATGTAACAAATTCGACACAATTTTTCAATTTCAAATGATGTTAATTTATCACCAAAATTATACTTTCATACATAGTTTTTATATACACTTTGTATAATTTATGTTTTTTAACTATTTTTTCGCAAAAATAAAAGCCGGACAGCATTTTCCCAAATATCTCATCACTGTCCGACTGTGTTACTTAATTATACATACATCTCTTTGCCATTATTTAGACAATATATTCCAAGCTGTCCGCCCTTACCGCAGCCGCAATCTATAGCCACGTTATTGTTCTTCTTTACTATCTTGCCCTCAGGTGTCGGCACGCACCCAACCACGAGAGTCCTGTCTTCATAGTAGGTCTTGTCGAGATCCGCAGGCTCTGTCACGAAATCCTCTGTGCTATATGCATCGAGTTCTTTGCCCGGCTTGAATCCCTTTATTCCGGCATTTACAAGGACGAACTTCTTTCTCGCCATCATCACTTCAAGGAATGCCTCCTCAGATATCTCATCTATATAGTCCACTATGTCTTCTCTCTCATCGTCACCCAGTTCTATAAACTCATCCAAGACTCCCTTAAGTTCATCTCCCAGCATAGATGTGATCCTGTCCATGATCGCCTGCGGAGGAACACTTCCTGTATTTCTGATATGGTCATCAAGTGCCTTTATGGACTGTGTGATCTTGTATTCATTCTCACCGACTACAGCTATGACGTTGTCCCTGCTCATCATATCCTGAAGTATCCTGATGGAACCGCCTCCTGCACCGATGATATTGCCTACAACGTATAAGACATCCTCACCCTCCAGAGTGCTTATAACTGCCTCCTCATTCATAATATCCTCTTCTTTTATATCATCAAGATTTTGGAATTTCAGTTTCTTGAGTGCTCTCTTATAAGCCTCGTAATCACCATTTAACCCTGAAATTGCATAAAACATATTTCATGCCCTCCTTGTGTATTTTTCTCTTAGGCACCTGCAGCATTCTTCTTATGATCTTCGCAAATGCATATATATTTCTACTGTATATCCAGCATAACTGCTGACACTCAGATATTATAACACAAGTTCTCTGTCTTGTATCTAAAGTTATGTCATTTTTGATGTTCATTTTTCGACAGATGTCGATTGGAGTTATGGCGCAAATTATATTAATTCGAGTTAAGATTTCGTACAATAACGTGGTGTATTTTAACTTTTGGGGTATACCACGCGCATTCCCGGACTTTCTTTGTGTACCGCATAATATTTATCTTTTCCCAAGTTCCCAGAACGCCACAGCACTTGCTGCAGCCACATTCAGAGAATCCACGCCGTGATACATCGGTATCTTTATGGTATAGTCGCTGGCATCTATTGTTTCGTCCATAAGGCCTTCACCCTCGGTTCCCAGAATGACCGCAAGCTTGTCTGTCTCTTTTAGCCTCATATCCCCGATTTCTATGGTATCCTTTCGCAGTGCCATCGCCGCTGTCTTAAATCCAAGCTTACGAAGTCTGTCTATGCCGTTCTTATTTTCATCACCAGTCTCTTCGCCCACCTGCGCGTTATCTTTCGATGTCAGGTCGTCTATATAGGTCCACGGGATCTGAAACACTGTTCCCATGCTCACCCTGGCTGATCTTCTGTACAGAGGATCACTACATCCGCTTGTGAGAAGTACTGCATCCATACCCAGGGCTGCCGCCGATCGGAATACGGCTCCAACATTTGTCGGATTCATGACATTCTCAAGCACCACAACTCTGTGAGCGTTTCTGCACACTTCTTCGAGTGTCGGAAGATCCCGCCTTCTCATCGCACACAGCAGACCTCTGGTAAGAGCAAATCCTGTTAATTTTGTCAGCACATTATACTCTGCTGTATACACCGGGATCTCACCGCACGCTGCCATGATACCGTCTAATCCCATATCCAACTGTTTCTTTTCTATTAATATGGACACCGGTTCATATCCGGCAGCAAGTGCCCTTTCGATCACGTTTGGACTTTCCGCTATAAACAGCCCCTTATCCGGCTCATAAATATGCGCCAACTGGTTTTCAGACATTCTTGCATATATATCAAGTTCTGGAATATCCAGATCTTTTATCTCTACTATATTCATGTCAAATCCTGAACTTCTCCATACTGTAGTCTGCTATGATCACACTTCTGCCAGAGCGTTCTCAAGATCTGCGATTATGTCTTTCACATTTTCTATTCCCACGGACAGTCTTACAAGGTCCGGGCTTACCCCAGCTGCAAGAAGCTCTTCATCATTCATCTGTCTATGTGTCGCTGATGCCGGATGCAGTACACATGTGTGTGCATCCGCAACATGCGTTGCTATCATAGCCACCTTGAGTCCCTTCATGAACTTCTCCGCAGCACTTCTGCCGCCCTTTACACCAAATGATACTACGCCGCAGGTTCCATCAGGCATGTACTTCTTTGCTCTCTCATAATATTTGCTGCCCGGAAGTCCAGGATAGTTTACCCATGCGATCTTCTCATGCTGCTCCAGGAACTGTGCAACTGCCAGAGCATTCTCGCAGTGTCTAGGCATACGGACATGAAGTGACTCAAGTCCAAGGTTAAGCATATATGAATTCATCGGAGCAGGAATCGGACCGAGATCTCTCATCAGCTGTGCAACAATCTTGTTGATGTAAGCGCCTTCTTTGCCAAATTTCTCAGCATACACTATTCCGTGATAGGACTCATCAGGAGTGGTAAGTCCCGGGAATTTGTCCGCATGTGCCATCCAGTCAAACTTTCCTGAATCCACGATGGCTCCGCCCACTGTGGCATCATGTCCATCCATATATTTTGTTGTGGAATGTGTGACTATGTCTGCTCCCCATTCTATAGGTCTGCAGTTGATAGGTGTTGCGAATGTATTGTCTATGATGAGCGGAACCCCATGTGCATGGGCTGCATTTGCAAATCTCTCTATATCAAAGACAATGAGTGCCGGATTGGCTATCGTCTCACCAAATACTGCCTTGGTGTTCGGTCTAAACGCAGCCTCAAGCTCCTCGTCCGAGCAGTCTGGATCCACAAATGTGAAATCTATTCCCATTCGTTTCATCGTGACTGCAAACAGGTTAAAACTTCCTCCATATATGGTTGAAGATGCCACCACGTGATCCCCTGCGCCCGCTATATTAAATACTGAAAAGAACGTTGCTGCCTGACCTGATGATGTGAGTACAGCCGCCGAGCCGCCCTCGAGAGCGCAGATCTTTGCTGCCACATAATCATTTGTCGGATTGGCAAGTCTTGTATAGAAATATCCGCTCGCCTCGAGATCGAATAGTTTTCCCATATCCTCGCTTGTATCGTACTTGAACGTTGTGCTCTGTACGATAGGTATCATTCTTGACTCTCCATTTTTCGGCTGATATCCAGCCTGTATACACATTGTCTCCCTTTCCATTTTTCAATTCTCCTCCTTGTTTTCCTTGACGCACAATGCAGATGACATCTATGATCTTCATGGTGCCATCTGCATTATAATACATTTTCGCTTATTTTTCTGTTATTATTTAATATTTCTCTATCACCTTGCGCTCAATACTTCTGTTGTTGAGCATGAACATGTATCGTCCGTTTATGAGACTTATATCCTCCTCGGTCGCCGCCACATCTACGTCTGTCTCTTATACAC
>URJU01000169.1 GCA_900548315.1 uncultured Coprococcus sp.
CTTATCGTCGGCAGCGTCAGATGTGTATAAGAGACAGATACAGATTTCTTAACACAAAGTCCTCCTTATCCGTATTCAAGACAACATAATATCTTGTATTATCTGTTCCTTCTATTCCATGCATACCCGATGATATACTTGAAGTATCTTCTTTATATCCTTTATAGTGCTTCAACCAATTTTTGTTACTGGAATCTTCATCATCAACATAAATTATTCCTCTATCAGTAAATGCTGGACCATCCAATAAAACCCCATATGTGATAGATTGTTTTGGACCAAGTCCAAAAGGTGGTGTCCATTGAGGACGAGGGTAAGGAGGATAGGCCCAAGCTAAAGCAGCATTAGTATCCACTATTGTATAACCAGCAAGATCTTTAACTGACGAAAATCTTGTATCAGTACTACTTATGCTATTCTTATTATGCTTATCATCACAATCATGATAACGAACAAGAACATCCATTGTACCACCAAACTGAGAATAATTTATATGATTAACAAGAAATACCCCACCTGGATAATACCTATTTGCTTCAGTCAAACAAAATTTAAAATTCACATTACCATTACCATCCACATATGTATCTCCCACTGGACCTGAAACTTTAGAATTCTGTCTAGTATCTTCTGCATCTAGATGAAGAGTTAACTCTTTGTACGTACCACATGAACCAACCTTGAAAACTCCTACTACGTCAGTTGTTGCGGCATAAGCTGTACGCATAACCCTTTCTTTAGCAACAGACAATCTGTTCATCAATTTCTGTTCATACTCATCCATCGTAGCCTGAATGGCCTGTTCGTCGGCTATTGTCTCAATTTTGGCAGAATCAGCTTCAGCGCTGGCGGCTCTGGTCGACAATTCATAATCCTCGGCAGCCCTGGCAAGCTCTGCATCGTTCTCCAATAAATCGTAGCTGTTGCTGCATGAGCAACAAGCCAGCGCGCCCAAAAAGGCGAACAGCAAATGTTTCTTCATTTTTTCTTGAATTATAGTGTTAGTACGTAAAATCCCCGTATAATACGGTATCTCCGATAGTAATTTCTATACGGTAAGCTTCTCCTTCATTTAATAAACCTGCTAAATTTAGTATTATCTCAGAAGTAGAAGTAGAGTACGAATCAGAAAGAATGGTTTCATTAGTAAAAAGGCTGGTAACTGAAACCTCAACATCAGCAGTACTCTTTAAATCTACTGATATTAATTCGTAATCCGAATTCAAATAAGCAAATACTTCGAATGGAATAGTAGAACGTCCTGCTTTCTCCGGAGAATTTTTAGAATCGTGCTTTTCCAATCTTATTTTCCTTTCATTCTTTTGATATTGTCCTGCATTTACACTCATAGAAATAAAGGAAAATAGACATAACAATAGTAGTTCTCTTGTCTTCATATTAATTAATTCAATGGTTTCGAGACAAAGGAAGATTACTTTCTTATACTAACAAAGAAAAAAGAGGTAATAAAGGTAACAACAACGGGTAACAAAAGTAACAAAGGAGAAGATATGCCATTGATTATCAACAATCAAAGATATGAGAGAACTGCTCAGCATCAATTTTGCCCTTAATACGGTTTTTCCTTACTTTTATGGCATCTGCAGAAACATTGGTGATATGCAGAATGACATCTTTGGGGCAACGAAGCAGAGACAACACACAATAAAGCAGGTCGTCATTCGTCAAATTGGGGTAACGTTCTTTCAGGTTACCCATGACATCGGCAAATGATTTCCGGATATTACTTACAATCAATGCTCTGTATGTATCTGCTATCTTGATTTGCATTGAAGGAGTGGCCTTCTTCAGTTCATCCAGTCTTTTACTTCCTGCCGTTGTTTCAAACAAAGACAGACAAATTTGAAAACGTTCTTTTTCCAATTTCTCCAGTTCTGCATTCCTGTCATCGGAAGATGCTTCGGTAACTTCACTCAGGAATATGGCTTCCGCACGGTTCTCCATCAATCGCTGCTGCAAATCTACATATTTCTTTTTCCTACGACCATCACGCCACAGATAAAGAATAATCAATATCGCTACCAGAACAAGAAAAGCGGCAACCAAACCTACAATAATCCATTGATTTCTGGCAGACAACTCGCGTTTATGCAACTCCACCAGATGATTATCCATCAGTTTATCAAGCTCTGCACGGTCATTCATCGCTTGGATAGAATCATAATAGATAAAGAAAGAATCAGCATACAAAGTAGACTCCTTCCATAATTTCATTTTCTTGTATTCCCGGAACAAGCAGTCATAAGACGATGCCTTTACATATATGTTGGAGGATTCAGCACCTATCTTCCAATAATAAATGGCAGAATCGCTTTGGTTTAAGTCACCTAAAATATCCCCTTTGGTAGAACAAGCTAAAGTATAATCTTTTTTGGAAGATTGATATGACAATGCTTTCGATATATAAAATTCAGCTTCGGCATATCTGTCTTGTTCATTATAGAGAGCAGCTATATCGCTACATATAGCAAATAGCAAATCGGAACGCTGAAGAGCAGAAGCCATTTCTAACACTTGCCGATAATACACCAAAGCACTATCCAATTGATATTCCACCAAGAAAGTATCTCCAATATCATTCAAGAGATAACAAGCCCGGGCAGAATCTTTACCCACACAAAAGGCATACCCTTTTTTATACATGTCTCTTGCGATAGAGCGCAGTTTTTGTCCACTATAGCAACTCCCTAAATGGGTGTACAGCATCGCCACGAATATAGAGTCCTTCTCTGGTATCAGTTCCAGCGACTTCAGATAGAGGCTTATCGCCTTCGGAAACTCTTTATTTTCCAGATAGACACATCCCCAATAGAAGTATGCTTGCGCCAGCCGTTCCTGCTTTCTGCCTCCGTCGTAATAGTCTACCGCTATCTGTATCAGCGAATCGTTCTCCAGCAGCACACAACTCTTGTATCGGGCTTGTGTCAGCAGCAACGCATACAAGGCGCGTTCTTCTCCCCGCAACTCGCGGGAATCCGGTATCTGTTCCAACACCAGCAAAGCACTGTCGGGATTGCTCCACATCATGGAATCGGCAGAAAGAAGCGCAGGATATACAGAAGCAATCTCCCTCCTGCAAGAATGACACAGAAAGACAAGGCCTGAACAAAAGCAGAAAATATATAGAAGGTGTCTCATATATCAGTATTATTGTCGTCTCTGCTGCAAAAATACATAATTTAAGACAGAATGCCGTCACTTCATTTCAATTTATAACTTACAAAGCACGGCTCTTTCATTTAAGGGAGTTATCGGGGGAGGTAGAAGGAGTTAAAGGGCGATAACTCCTTCTACCTCCCCTGATAACTCCCCGACTATGAACACCTCCTTCTGACTCCTGCAAATAGAATATTCGTTTGCTGGTAAACTACGAAATCATTTGTTAGTAACAAACGATTTCGTATATTTGCAGGAATCAATCCCCTAACAAGATGATCAGACAAGAAGAAATATCGGCTATATTGGATGCGCAAGCCGAGATATTCCGCAAAAAAGAAAACGGACTGACGCGCGAGGCACTGGCCGGCGTACCGGCAGTACCTTCGTTTGCCACCATCATCACCGGCATCCGCCGTTGTGGCAAGAGCACCCTCTTGCGGCAACTCATGTCCCGGAAGTACGACCAGGCGCTCTACCTGAACTTTGAGGACATCCGCCTTGCCAACTTCGATGCCGATGACTTCACCCGCCTATTGCGGGAGATAGAACGCCGCGGCATCCGCGTACTGTTCTTCGACGAGATACAGATTATCCCCAAATGGGAAATCTTTATCCATCAGATGCTCAATGCAGAATATACCATATTCATCAGCGGCTCCAACGCCTCGTTGCTGAGCAGGGAACTGGGCACCCACCTCACCGGCCGACACATCCCGATGGAGCTTTTTCCCTTCTCTTATTCAGAGTTCTTGTCGTTCAGAAACCTGCCTGCCGGTGAAGATTCGCTTTCGGCCTATCTGCACGATGGGGGCATCCCGGAATATGTGAAGTATCATGCCGAGATTATCCTGAACACACTGATTGACGACATCCTGATACGGGACATCGCCATACGCAATTCGATAAAGGATGTGAACTCACTACGCGCACTTGCCGTCTACCTGCTATCCAATGTAGGCAACCTTGTATCGGCGGGGAAACTGACCGGGATGTTCGATATAAAGGCAACGTCTACCTTCTTGGATTACTTCTCGTTCTATCAAAGTTCCTATCTGCTGGAGTTCGTGCCCATCTTCAATTATTCGCTGAAGGTGCAAGCTCGGAATCCGAAAAAAGTATATGCCATGGACTTAGGGTTGGTGAACGAAGCTGCGGCCAACTTCTCGGACGCTACCGGGCATAAGCTGGAGAACCTTATCTTCCTGCATCTGCGCAGGC
>URJU01000170.1 GCA_900548315.1 uncultured Coprococcus sp.
CAATGCTTTTTGTGCAAGAAGGTGTATATTTTGAAGGCGAAGACAATAATAGAGACGATTAACGGGAGAATGTGTGATGATGTATTGACTGATATTTATGTGGACAAAGACAAACCATACTGATCATCAGCATGGTGAGGTTTTGGCTGCATCTGATCTTAGAGGATATGATTGCATATGCTATTGCAAATGGAGTCATAAAAGATGATACGATTGCGCAGAGAGATCTCTTTTATACAAAGAAGTCTGGATATCCTGCATGTTTGGACTTGCGGTGCTCCCAGCGAGATTGAAAAAAGAAATGTCAGATTTGGAGGAGGCAATCTTGAGGGGAGAATATTCATTCTATCGTGCAAAAGGAAATCGGAATTGTCTTTACAAAGGTTTTAGAGGATGCAGGCGTTTATAAACGAACACCAGATGGAATTGCTGCATTCAATAGATTTATTGATAATTTATAAAAAGGACCATTTCATTTTTGTGAAATGGTCTGCAAGCTAGGTATTCAGTTTTCACAAAGTAGTCCTTTTAGTATTTTATGCATGATATACATGTTCAAAGTAATCAGCGTAGAATACTAAAAGGTTGTTCATATAATTCTTAAACTTGTTCATAATGCGTACCTCCTTTCCTTATTTACAAGCTGATTATAGAATAAATACAATGTGATTGCCTGCCAAATCGAAAGAAAAAGCAGACAAATCTTGCAACGGGGGCGTAACCAATGCATTTATCATTTGTTGATACAAAAGAAGAAATATTAGCTTTAAAAAGAAGATCGAAGCATGTTGCTCCGCATTTACATAATTCATTGGAGATCGTATGTGTGACAAATGGAACACTGGAGCTGGGAGTTGGACAAGAGTTATACCACATGGAAAAGGGAGATATTGGTTTTGTATTTCCTGATATTATCCATCATTATCAGGTTTTCTCTTCGGGAGTGAATAAGGCGGTTTACATTATTTCTCCACCATTTGCGATTGGGAAATATGCTGATATTATACAGACGATGGCACCGGATTACCCAATCATAAAGGCAGAAATGGTGGAGCCGGAAGTATACCGGGCAATTAATGCCATCTTAGATACAGACCACATGGATATAGCAGTTATACAGGCATACCTGCAGATTTTGATTGCAAGATGCATTGGAAAGCTGAAACTGGTCGAGAAAGGAGATGTGGGAAGTAAAGATCTTGTCTATCAGGCAGTATCGTACGTGTCTGGTAATTTTAGAAAGAATTTTTCGTTAGATGATATGGCAAGAGATTTGGGAGTGAGCAAGTATGTTTTATCACGAACATTCTCCAAAACATTTCATCGTAATTTCAATCAATATCTGAATGATGCAAGACTAAATTATGCTTGCCATCGCTTGGAAAATACCAATGATGCCATTACAAATATATGCTATGATAGCGGATTTGAAAGTCAGAGAACATTCAATCGGGTATTTAAGGAACGATACAAAGTTACACCGAGCGAATACAGAAATACAAGCCGTACAGATATAATATCGTGACTATCAAACATAGAGGCAGAGAATGGAAAAGTTGTGGCTGTGATTGGATATAGGCAGTAAATGTGGCAATTCTACCTTTGAGAGGTGTACTTTTTTGCTGTGATAAGATAAGATTTGCATGATGAAAGGAGGAATGACCTATGGATATTGCTAAGATTGGAAGATATATCGCAGAAAAAAGAAAAAGAGCTAGGCTGACACAGAGACAGCTTGCAGATAAGCTCGGGAAGAGTGATAAGTCTGTTTCAAAATGGGAACGTGGAATTTGCCTTCCAGACGTTTCAGTATATATGGAACTGTGTGAAATATTGGGAATCAGCGTCAATGAATTTTTAGCCGGTGAAGATATCAGCGAAGATAGTGTAAGAGAAAAGTCTGATGAAACGCTATTGCAGGTGTCAAAGGAAGGAAAGAATAAACAGAAATTTCTGCGACGAATCATTGTAGCACTTTGTATTATTCTGACAGGACTTATCACTGTAATCGCTGTTATAGCGTGTAAGAAGATGAGACAACCCCGAAATTTCATAGAAGAAGTATCGCCGGATAGTGCGGAAATGAAAACTGCGGAACTGATGTCTGGAGCAGATGGGGTAATGATGTTTCGGTATAAGACAAAGGATAACTATAAATGCCTTTTTGTTTACTTGTCTGAATATCAATCCGGAAAAAGAGTATCGCATGAGAAAATTGCAGAAATATCTTTTAATGGTACAGAATCTACCGAAACTGGAATGATAGTGGTTGTTCCTAATTTTGAAAAATTTTCTGCAAGTCTAATTGTGGCAGATAACTATACGAAATACACAACAGAAAATCCAATTTTAAGTGATGTTGAAGATCGGAAATATTATGGAAGATCGGCGACAAGCATAAACCATACATGTCCGATAGATTTTGGAACAGAGCAGGGGTTAGCGGCTTTGGTTTATGGTAAAAATGGATTAAGTATGTTACCGATACAGGATATTTCCGGAGATTATCTAAATACAGAGAATGATTATATGTATTATTACTCCGTAGAGTTTACGAAATGAGAATATGGATGATCTTCCTATAAAATCTTTACTGATAAGCATGAGGACTAAATATCCTCATGCTTTTTCCCTAGATAGGTGTCAATTTTCTTCTGGTAGTGTTGCAACTCCTTCAGGTCACGCTCATTTTGCCGCTGTTGTTATTCAAGGTTATCGCAATCACTGATAAACTGGCGAAGTTCTGTTATATCTTTCTGACTTTTGGCGATACTGTTGCTTAGATGATTGCTGTTTGCCCGGAGCGTTTTCATCTGCTCGGATACCTCGGTATACCGGATGCCGTATCTGTCGTGCAGGTTCTTTTGTATCTCCTGCATGCGTCTGGCGTTCTGCACATTTGACCATTTCTGCAAGCCGACAGTATCCCGTGATACATCACCAGAGAAGTCACGCATGGACGAGATTTTCAATCGACTTTTATCCAGTTTTTTCACCGGGCGACATGGCATCACGATGTGGAGTTCTCCGATACAGAGCAGGAGTACATAGACAGCCTGAAAACGGTGAAGGTCGGATACCTGAGAAATATGGCGCCGTTCCAGTATTATGAGAGGAAAAGCTTCCATGGTGTGCTGAAGGATATCATGGATATTGTGGCGGATGAGCTGGGTGTCAAGGTTGAGGAAAAGGGCTACGATAATACACAGAAGCTGGTGAAGAGCGATTCCAAGAGCTCCAACGATGCACTCAAGGGCACGATGGCGCAGATAAAGGGCGAGGATTACACTGATCTGCAGACGGATGTCTCCGATATCAAGTAGACAAATACGATAATGGAGAGTCTGGATGCGATAGAGAATCTTAAGGCGGATTCGGATTACTACAGCGTGTATTATTATACTGAGAGACGGCATTTCTCAGCTTTTGCTGGGAGTGCCGTCTTTCTGCATATAAGCCGCAGTTAATTCACAAAACACATTCGCAGAAAGTCAAATTCAGTTCGCAGAATATCAAATGTAATTGATATTCTGCGAACTGGAGGGTATAATATGCGGTATCTTTGGGGTAGATGCTTGCGGTATGTTGATGCAAGCATGTGTGTATTAAAAGCGAAATGACAGGGGTGAAGGGTAGATGAGAAGATTAAAGTATGTTTTACAGAGTGCGATCGCCTGCTTTGTCGTGGCCGGGGCCATGCTGGTGCTGTTCTGGGGAGCAGGAATATACAATATATATCAAGAGTCACATGGAAATATATCGGATCTGTCAGAGCTGTGGTCGTATATTTCGGAACAGGGATTGATGTTTCTGATCGGATTGCTGGCTTTTGTGTCGTTCCTGGTATCCGGATTTCAGGCGAAGAAGGCCAGCGAGGCGGATAGAGCTGCTAACGGTGGGAACGAGTATGATGGTGTAGGATATGGTGATGCTGATTATTCTGGCACGATAAATGCTGGGGGCGGATATACATATGATTCAACGGACACATCTATAAAGTTAGATGAAGGTTCAGGGATGGAAAATGATAGGAATGTATATGGAAAAAACGGTATGCCATATGCGGACATCTATGGGATGACTGGAGATGCACAATTAATCAATACATATTCATTGCAGTCAGGTGCCAGAAAGATAAGCTTTGACCTGCCTCAGAGGTATAGACTGATAGATGGCGATGACAGTGATCCGGCATTTGCGGGGTTTAATGAGGAGCTTAAGCCGGAACTTGTCTATTGTTCACTTCAGGAGGCTATCGATGATGAGACGGCTGAGGATTACGTGCTGGATGAGCTGGTGGAGGATGAAGCCTGCCCGGAGGAACTGCGGACAAGGGCATATCTGAAACATGAAGTGATAGAGGGAAGACTTTATTACTATTATATAT
>URJU01000171.1 GCA_900548315.1 uncultured Coprococcus sp.
AGACACTGGTTCATGTGAAAGGGCTTTCATGTGGCAAAGCATTTGACATACCAACTGGACTTAAGAAATTTGGAGCAATGCTCGGTGACAATGTAGAGGTAGGATGTAACAGTGTGTTAAATCCGGGAACAGTCATAGGACCGTTCAGCAATATTTATCCGGTATCCAGAGTGAGAGGTTATGTACCATCGCACAGTATATTTAAGGATAAGGATAATATAGTAGAAAAGCAGTAGTGGTGATATGCCGGTACAAAAAAACGGACAGATGAATATGTAAAGTGTAATTACATATGCGTCTGTCCGTTTTCTGTAAAAAGATTATTTTCAGTTGATGACGGCATCTTTCAGTGCATTTTTGATAGAATCTAAGATGAGTTTTGTCGTGTAGGTGCTGTCGCCGGATGGCGTTATGTCGTCAACTGACGATATGTAATGCAATTGGGTGTTGATGTCTTCAAGTGAAGATTCCAGTAGAGGATACATTGTGGTTATGGTTTCGTCCATCTGCTGGAAAGACACATCAGTGATCTGGCTGTCGTCCACGGTCACCATGACTGACAGTGTGTTCTCACCGAGGATAAGCGGGGATGAATAAGTGCCCGGAGTATATCTGGTTTCATATATTCCACTTCCAGGATCTGCTGATGCAGAGACAGCGCTTGTGGAGCTGCTTTTCCCGGAATCTGACTTGTTATCATGTTTGAACATGTTTATGAGGATTATGACAAATACGACTATCAGAGCCAGAAGTATTGCAGTATATATAAGTTCTTTAGATTTTAGTACGATCAGTTTTGTTGATGACATTATTTTCTCTCCCTGCGTTTTATTTATATATTTTATTCAGGGAGAATTGTATTTATGACTTTTTTCAGGAGGTTTGAGCATGGGGGTACAGTTTGTTCTTGGACCGGCGGGATCCGGCAAGACAGATTACATTATAAGAACATTGATAGATGAGTCGATGGAGCATGATGACATGAATTATCTCTATATAGTCCCTGAGCAGTTCAGTATGGAGGCGCAGAGAGATATAGTTGCCAGACACCCCAGACATGGATCTATGAATATTGATGCCATAGGTCTGAACAGACTTGCTTACAGAGTATTTGATGAGCTGTCCATCAATCCGGGGCAGGTGCTTGAGGATTTTGGAAAGAGCATGCTTGTCAAAAAGATACTCATGGATAACCAGTCTGATCTGTTGATGTATGGCAGCTATATGGATAAGATGGGATTTGTGGATGAGATGAAATCCATGATGTCCGAGCTGTTTCAGTATGCGGTTGACAGGGATGGGATAGATATTGCCATGAATCAGCTGGATAGTGACAGTTCCACATACAGAAAACTTCATGATATAAGACTTATATATGAAAAGTTTGAGGAACACAATTCAAATGACAGTTATGTCGTTGCGGAGCAGCTCTCTGAGCTGCTTGCCGAAAATGTGGAAAAATCGGAGTTTATGGCAAAGAGTTATCTTTATTTTGATGGGTTCACCGGTTTTACCCCCGTACAGATGAAACTTGTGTCAAAGCTTATCAGCCACTCAGCGGGGGTTGTATTTGCATTTGATATAGATGCAGATCAGATAGGTCCGGGAAAACCCAAGGAATATGAACTGTTCAGACTGACAAAGGAGACAGTGGCGGCAATAAGCAAGGCTGCCGCGGATGCCCATGTGGACATTCTGGATAATGTTGTGATGTGCAAAAACGGGGAGGTTCCATACAGATTTAGGGGCAATGCATCGCTTGCGGCATTTGAACGGAATATATTCAGATATCCGCACCAGAGGATAAAAGGAAACGCGGACAGTATAAAGCTCGTGAGAACAGACAGAGCAAGAGATGAGGCTTTGTATGTTGCGTCACAGATCAGAAATCTTGTTGAATGTCAAGGATATCGGTACAAGGACATCGCTGTTGTAGCGGGGGATCTTCACGATGTTGCCGGATACTACAGGCAGGCTATGGGGGAGTATGACATTCCTGTGTTCATAGATGAAAATACTGCCATGAGAGGGGATCCGTGCTCGGATACCATACGCGGATTTCTTGCTGCAATGTCGGACAATTTTTCATTTGACAGTGTATTCAGACTTTTGAAGACCGGGATGACGGATGTTGATCAGATGGACGTGGAACGCATGGAGAATTATGCGTTAAAGCGCAACTTGAGAGGCTATAAGTCGTGGCTCAAGGAGATAACCGATAAGGATGACAGCGATTATGTCAGGGAACTTGATTCTATAAGGCTGCAGATCATGTCCATTTTCAGTGGAGATTGTATAGCTGTGTACAAGCCGTCCAGTCCGGGATCAAAAGATACTGTAAAAAATTATACAATGGAACTGTACAATTTCCTGGATGAACTGGATGTGTGCGGAAAGCTTGAGAAACACAAAAGACGCTTGTACGATGAGGGGCGCTTTGACGAGGGTGATGCTTATGGTCAGATATTTGACAAGATGGTTGCTTTGTTTAACAAGGTTGTCACGATACTCGGCGATGAGAAGATGACGGTCAAGGAGTATGCGGGGGTCTTGGATGCCGGAATATCTGATATGGAGATAGGCATAGTGCCTCCGACCATAGACAGAGTGGTGGTTGGCGATATGACCAGATCGAGATTGAACCATGTGAAGGTGTTGTTCTTCACAGGAGTAAATGAGGGTATTATCCCTAAACCTGCAAAAAAAGGCAAGATACTGTCAAACAGTGACAGACAGAATCTTGAGGGGTGTGGTGTGACACTTGCCCCATCCGACAAGACAAATGCTTACATTGAACAGTTCTATATATATACCTGTCTCACAAAGCCGTCTGACAGACTTTATATCGTCTACAGGAAGATGGGGGAGGACTTGAATGCAGTAAATCCTTCATATCTAGTGGACAGGATACGCAATATTTTCCCTGATCTGGAAGTATCAGATTTTGACCTTGGAGAGCAGGTGCCGGAGACAGTGAACGGTGTGCTCAGATATCTGGTCAGCAGGTATGACACAGTTGGTGATGATGTGACACTGCAGGCGGTGAGAAGTCTTATCACAGATAGATATGATGGCGGCATGGATAATCAGGATGGCAAGACGGATTATCAGATATGGCTTGCGGCGATACAAAATGGATACGATTATGTAAACTCAACAAAACAGTTGACCCCGGAGACAGTGAGACTGCTGTATGGAACAGAGCTTGTTGAGAGCGTGTCAAAACTTGAGAAGTATTCAGAGTGTCAGTTTAAATATTTCCTCCAATATGGACTTGGGCTTATGGACAGAGAGTCCTATCAGCTGAATGCGGCAAATGTGGGAATAATCCTGCACGGTTCCATGGAGAAGATGTTTGAGTATATGAAGGCTGAGAGGAACAATGACTGGGCAGGTATCACGGAGAGCGAGATCTCTGAAAAAGTTGTGGAGTTCGTGAACATATCAGCGGATACAGAGGCTGCAGAATTTTTTGAGGACTCCAGAAGGTCGGCGTATGTGAAGAGATTCCTAGAGGATATTGCGGTGAGAACAGCCAGGACACTTAGGACATTCATACTCTGTGGAGATATGCATCCTGAGAATTTTGAGAGGCACTTCAATACGTCAAGATCGGCGGATGGCATCGAGGATTATGTGTTTGAACTTGCAAATGGTATGACTATGAGCCTGAAGGGAGTTATAGACAGACTGGATGAGTATGTGAGCGACAAAAATGTATACTTTAAGATCATAGATTATAAGTCATCCGATCAGAAGATGGATCAGGATAGAGTGTTGGCGGGGCTTCAGATGCAGCTTGTGACGTACGGCGCCATCGCGTATGAGCTTGAAAAGCGCAGGATGGACAGGCTCAGGAGATCCAGGGAGGATGTGCATGTCGGTGGACTCCTCTATTATACATTTGACGATCCGATCGTGGATATGACGGATTTTGAGGGCGATATTAGGTATGATGCAGACAGACGAGAACTGGTAACTGATGATGTCAGGACATTTGGCGGGGTTCAGGTAGATGCGATAGAGAGCAGGCTGCTCGATGCATCGAGATATGCCGGAATATACAATGGCAGCAGTCAGGCGGTTCAGATCATGGACAGCTCCAAAGATACACTGGTGGGCAAACAGGCTATGGATGAGATTTTGATAAAGGAACTAATGGAGGCAAACCGAAGAAATATAGAGCGGCTCGGCAACAGTATTGCATGCGGTGATATTGAGATCAATCCAGTGAAACAGGGCAACAAGAGTGCATGTACCTATTGTTCGTACAGACCAGTCTGCATGTTTGACAGCAAATATGGTGGCAACACATACTCCCGAATGTATGAAGGTGAGCAGGAATGTTACAACCTGTCTCTTATACACATCTGACGCTGCCG
>URJU01000172.1 GCA_900548315.1 uncultured Coprococcus sp.
TATCGTCGGCAGCGTCAGATGTGTATAAGAGACAGCTTGTACAGTTACGGTTAAAGTATCGTCAGGACAGTAGATGGTACAGCGATGACACATAATAACATATAGCACATAAGGGGGCGGTTGTCGTGAGTGATAGAAATGAGAAGATAGATGAACTCAGGAAGATAGTTGATGAATCTGATAACATTGTATTTTTTGGAGGTGCCGGAGTATCCACGGAGAGTGGTATTCCAGATTTCAGAAGTGTGGATGGTCTTTATAATCAGAAGTACAAGTACCCACCGGAGACAATAATCAGCCACAGCTTTTATCTGAGAAATCCTGAGGAATTCTATAGATTCTATAAGGATAAGATGATATTTAAGGATGCGAAACCTAATAAGGCTCATCTGAAACTTGCAGAGCTTGAGAGAGAAGGCAAGCTTAAAGCAGTCATCACACAGAATATCGATGGGCTCCACCAGATGGCGGGCAGTAAGAATGTCATAGAGCTGCATGGATCAGTTCACAGAAATTACTGCGAACGGTGTCATGCATTTTACGATCTGGACTACATAGTGAATTCAGACGGTGTGCCTAAGTGTGATAAGTGTGGCGGCACAGTAAAACCTGATGTTGTGTTGTATGAGGAGGCTCTGAATGACGAGAATATGTCAAATGCTCTCAGGTATATATCGGAGGCGGATACGCTGATAATTGGCGGAACCTCACTTGTGGTATACCCGGCAGCAGGGCTCATAAGATACTTCAGGGGCAGAAAACTTGTAGTCATCAATATGTCTCCAACACAGTCGGATGCAAATGCGGATCTTCTTATTGCGGATAAGATAGGTGATGTACTTGGCAGTCTGTAATAACGATAAAAAGGCATGGAGAAGGCATGCCTGATATAAATACGATACGGAGGGCGATTTATGTATTTTGAGAAATCCAAAGGCTTCCCGAAGGATTTCCTGTGGGGCAGTGCATCTGCCGCATATCAGGTTGAGGGAGCATGGAATGAGGATGGAAAAGGTCCATCAAACTGGGATGAGTTCGTGAGGATTCCGGGCAAGACATTCAAGGCAACTACCGGAGATAAGGCCGTGGATCACTACCATAGATATAAGGAAGATGTGGCTCTCATGGCAGAGATGGGACTGAAGACATACAGATTTTCAATATCTTGGCCGAGAATAATACCTGACGGCAACGGTGAGATTAATGAGAAGGGACTTCAGTTCTATGATGATCTTATCAACGAGCTTGTAAAGAATAATATAGTTCCTATGGTGACCGTGTATCACTGGGATATGCCACAGGCACTTGAGGAGCAGTATCACGGATGGGAGAGCAGACGAATAGTCGATGATTTCGTCAGATACGCAAAGGTTCTGTTTGAGAGATACAGTGACAGGGTAAAGCACTGGATAATCATGAATGAGCAGAATGTATTTACAGGTCTTGGCTGGAATGCAGGAATGCACCCACCAGGAAAGGTTGATGACCAGAAGATGTTCTATCAGGTAAACCATTATGCATTTATGGCACACGCCAAGAGCGTTATTGCACTCAAGGAGATCTGCCCGGATGCAAAGGTCGGTTCGTCATTCGCATTTACTCCAGCGTATGCATTTGACAGAAAGCCGGAGAATGCCATGGCGAAGATGGATTACGATGATCTTGAGAACTTCTACTGGATGGATATGTATGCATATGGCCGTTATCCAAGAGCTGCAAGGGCGTACCTTGAGAGCAAGGATTTGATGCCGGTTATAGAAGATGGAGATGACGAGATCCTGAAGAAGGCTGCCTCTCTTATCGATTTCATGGGTGTAAATTACTACAGAACATGTGTTGCAGAGTACAATCCGATAGATGGAGTTGGCGCTACACATGAGATGAACACCACAGGCAAGAAGGGTACTGCAAAGGTGCAGGGCGTTCCGGGGCTTTACAAGAATCCTGCAAATGAATTCCTCCCTACGACAGACTGGGATTGGACCATCGATCCGATGGGACTTCGCATGTGCTGCAGACAGATAACATCGAGATATGATCTTCCTATAGTCATATCTGAGAATGGCCTCGGCGCATTTGACAAGTTTGAGGATGGGGAGATCCATGATCCGTACAGGATAGATTACCTGAAACATCACATAGAGGAGCTCAAGAAAGCGTGTGATGATGGCTGTCGTGTCCTGGCATACTGCACATGGTCTTACACAGATCTTCTCAGCTGGCTCAACGGATATCAGAAGAGATACGGATTTGTGTATGTGGACAGAGAAGAGGACGAGAACAGTGGAACTCTGAACAGATACAAGAAGGATTCTTATTATTGGTACAAACATGTTATAGAGACCAATGGTGAGGAGCTGTGATAATAGAATAATATCAGAACAGGGAGAACCGGCACATAAGTGCTGGTTCTTTTTCGTACTAAAGTTATGCATTTAGTCATTTAATTTTTAAAACTAGCCGTTTGGCTAGTTTACTAAAATCCCCAGTGTATTATAATTATTTGTTATGTTGATGGCAATATCTGGCAGTAACTGCCAGGGATTAAAGACAGGAGGAAAGGGATAATTATGAAATCAAAGAAATTGGTAACTGGGTTGATTATGGCATGTATATTGGCTGTAGTGATTATTGCGGGAAAGAACTCTGTGAAGGTGCAGGCCGCGGATGGGGATGTGGCAATTGTGACGGATGGCAATGGCGATGAGATCGGATCATATGCTACACTGGCTGATGCATTTGCAGCCGCACAGAATGGCTATACAATATGTATAATTAGTGATATATATGATCCTTCGGCTTCTATAGGATACAATGATGGTGAACATAATAAACATATCATTATAGATCTCAACAGTAAAAGTGTCACTTTGCAGATGATGAATTTTGATTATTCGTTATACGTGAAAAACGGAACATTAAATTGCGGTATCACAAATGGAAGTGTTGGATTTACTAATGCTATGCTGACTTTATCAAATGTCAAATTCATTACGGATAGTATCAACTGGATGACAAAAGATGGAATCTGTCTGAATAATGGCTCAAATGTGACGCTCAACGGTTCACAGTGTTGGTTTGAAAAACTTGAGATGGATACAGACTGTGTATTTACGGTACAGAACAGTGACGGACTTAGCAACTTTGGGCATATTGCAGATGGATTTGACGGTGTGAAGGAGTTTGTACCAGAGGGACTTTCTGTAGAAGGAACGACAATCATTGATGATGAGACAGGAGCCAAGGCTAAGGATTTTATTCTCCGTTACCGCAGCTTGTCGGATGATGCAGATGTCGCTGTCAGCATTGCTCCAAAATCGTATGTGTACGATGGAAAAGAAAAGAAACCTGCGGTTACGGTTTCTTATGGCGGAAAGACTCTGACAGAGGGGAAAAGTTACTCATGTGTATATGCGGATAATATTGATGCGGGAACAGCTACAGTTACTATCAAGGGTGAGAATACCATGCATGGACAGATCGTGGAAGAGTTCACAATAGATAAGGCAAAGCAGAAGGCACCTACAGGTTTGGTCGCAACGGCAGAGACTGTGGATGGGAAAAATGATGGTCAGATATCTAATCTGAAGACGTCAATGGAATATAGTGTTGACAAGAGAAACTGGTTGGATTGTGAAAGCACGGTACTTAAGAAACTTGCAGATGGAAATTATTATGTGAGATATAAGGAGACCAAAAATTATTATGCATCTCCTGCTGCAAAGGTAGTGGTAAAGAAGGGGAATGTACCAGCAACAAATGAACCGACTACAAATGAACCTTCAACTGAAAAACCAACGTCAAGTGAGCAGACGACAGAGAAGGTAACAACAGAGAGACAGACCACCGAAGAGAAAACTAACGTGACCTCAACAGAGAATACAACTGTAGCAGACTCAAAAAAGGAGTCAGGTGCTCCAAATACCGGAGATGACGGAAATGTGGCATTGATGCTCATAGTCATGATGGCATGTTTATTAGGGGCTGCCGGGGTGGTAGTTTACCGTAGAGAGAAATAAATTAAAATAATAAAAAAAATGTTAGCACTCAGTGTTGACGAGTGCTAACAAGTGTGTTATATTATCATCAGACAGGGAAGTGATATTAAGGTATCAGTTCCCTGAAAGTTTAGTTTAGGAGGTAAACAGCTATGGAGATGGATAAATACACACGTAAATCGTTGGAAGTTGTAGAGAAAGCAAAAGAAAAAGCTCTGGAGTACGACAATCAGGAACTTACGCAGATGCACCTTTTGGCTGGCTTGCTTCTGTCTCTTATACACATCTCCGAGCCCACGAGACGCGTAGTAATCTCGT
>URJU01000173.1 GCA_900548315.1 uncultured Coprococcus sp.
GTTCATACCTTCGGCGATGGCTGTCATATCTGGTTCTGCTTTTATCTCCCCATCGGGAAATACCTTTATCTCCCTGACAGCATCACATTTTCTCTTCAATCTTACAAAGCCAAGCCAGTCCGTAACATACATCCTTTTGATATATATCTCAATCACTCCAACCATAGAGCCCGCAATCTCATAATCCACAATATTTGCAGCATGAGCATATGACGGGACACTGAGTCTGTGCTCACCGCCGACATGGAATAAACCATTTTCCATATATATATCCACATCCACATTCATGACTGGAAATATAGACTTATTGCTGACGACTATGTTCACTTGTATAGGTTCATCTGTCTTCGCCTCATGCAGTCCGCCTCCTATTTCAACTGATATATGTCTCGATGCAATTAATGCTATAAATACCGATACAAATGGGAACACAACCAGCACAACAAGAACCACAAAATTGAAATATGAATGCAAAAAAAGGAGGAGCAGCAGATTTACAATAAATACAAGAATGTATTTAATAACATTCGCAACATGTACCATCTTCCTGTCCTCCTATGTCCGTGGAAGCTTCACTGACTTTCTCACCTCTTCGAGCGCTGTATCAACTGTAAACCCATTTGCTCTGGCTCTTGAAGACAGTTTTATCCTGTGTCCAAGAACCGCTGCGAATACGGACGCTATATCCTCAGGGACCACATATTCCCGCCCCGACAGCAAAGCCATTGCACGACTCATCCTGAGCAGCGCATTTGCGCCACGGGGACTTGCCCCCATTGAAAAGTACTCACTTTCCCTGGTTTTCTCTATCAAAGTAACTATATAGTCAAATATGGAATCATGCACCTTTAGACACTGTGCTCTAGCCTGAAGTTCTACAAGTTCATCACTCGTAACCATCATCCTTACAGTGTTTATCGGTGTAAACTCCTGCCCCTTAAGTATCTGTACAGCTGCCTCGTGAGATGGATATCCCATGGAAAGTCTTATCATAAATCTATCCAGCTGGGATTCCGGCAGCATCTGAGTGCCTGATGATCCTATGGGATTCTGAGTTGCTATGACAGTGAACGGTTCAGGGAGCTGTCTTGTGACTGCATCTACAGTGACACATTTCTCCTCCATGATCTCAAGAAGTGCCGACTGACTCTTTGGTGATGTTCTGTTGATCTCATCTGCCAAAAAGAGATTGCAGAATGCTGCGCCCTCCCTGTATTCAAAATCACCTGTCTTGGCATTGTACATCGAGAAACCCATGATATCACTGGGAAGGACATCTGGGGTAAACTGTACACGGTTATATTTCATATCCAAAGTTTTCGCAAATGCCATTGCAAGTGTGGTCTTTCCGACACCAGGGATATCATCGAGCAATATATGCCCACCAGCTAGTATCGCAGCGTATACCTTTGTTATGACATCTCTCTTGCCTTTGACCACCTTCTCTATCTCGTCTATAACTACATTGCTGATGTTGCCGGATTTTTCAGCATCCGGCCTTCTTATGTCAACCATATATTATCCTTTCCCCATGTATCGTGTATCACCCAGTCTTTATATATCTGACTTGCATGTCAATCCATATTGACACGCTTTACCTCACTGACAAACTTCTCCATAGGCAATGGTTTTGAAAAATAATATCCCTGAATGTAATCAACACCCAACGACTTAAATTCCTTGAAAGACTCGAGGGTCTCAACGCCCTCTACAAGGATCCTCATATTCATATCTCTCACCATTGATATAGTGTTCTTCACTACTTTGAGCATCTTGTCATTCTCGTTCATCTCTGTAAATGTCTTATCCAGCTTAACTATCGCAAATGGCATTGACGCAATCCTCTTCATATTGGAGTACCCTGTTCCAAAATCGTCCAGTGAAAACGCTATTCCATCGTCGTTAAGTTCTTCGATATTGTTCATCATAGTAGTCTGGGCATACGCAGCAGCAGTCTCCGTGATCTCAAGGTTGAGCTGCTCTGAACTCACATTATATCTGTTCATTATCTCCCTGACATCGTCTGCAAGTTCACTGCTCATGCACTGTATCACCGACAGATTCACTTCTATATAATCAAGCCCAAGTTCTTTAAACTTATCGCTGACTATAAACCTACACACCTCTTCCAGCACAAACTTACCTATCTTATGTATCATACCGCTCTTTTCAGCTGCCGGAATAAATATGTCAGGTCTAACATAACCATATTTTTCATCGTACAACCTGAGCAATGCCTCAGCACTGTTATATCTCTTAGCGCTTAATGAATAGATAGGCTGATAATAAACTTCAAATCTTCCGTCTACGAAAGCACTGTCTATTATCACATCAAGGTTCTTGATCAGATCATAATTTTCTTTTTTGTATATATCCCTTGCATACATGATCTGTCCTGTATATTCCCAGTCAGAGAGTTCTGCACCAAATCTCATAACAGCATCCACATTGTCTATATCCTCCGGACACTTGGTAATACAGATATTTGCAAGAAGGTTTATCAACATTCCATTGTATGTGTATCCCTTTTTCAGCTCGGAGTTTATGTTGGCTGCAAACCTCTCCGCCTGATCAGCCACCTTATAATCCATTATGCATCTGAACATGCCATTGCCAAGATAATACCATTCTGTGTTGTATCTTTTTGACTGTCCCATGGCAACCAGCTTGTCTGAAACACATCTGAGCAGCTTGTGATATTCCACAACACCGATCATCCCCCTAAGCGCCTTGTCATTCACAAGCGATATCATGATGATGCCTATATTAAGTCCATTGTCAAGAACATTGTCGACATCCTCCATATATCTGGTTATGTTGTTCAGACCTGTTGCGTTGCTTATCATCTGTTCAGGGCTCTGTATGAACAGTGTAACAAACAATAATCCTATAGAATTGGCAAACATCTCTACTGGAACCTCAGGTACGAGCATCTGCTTGAATGCTGCAACAACCACCAATGGGAAGATCATGATAACAGATATCAGGCACTTTCTAGATAGTCTTCTTCTGTATTTCATGACAACTATAAACCCTATGATCATGTATATTAACGATGCGATATAAAGAAAGACCATGAACCGCTCTCTTGCATACTCACCATCAGTTCCAATAGAGAATACCGTTGGATAAAACAGATTCACTATCAGAAGTAATACACATAACAAAGTCGGAAGTGCCAGAATAACAGACTTTACTCTGCCCCTGAATATATGTATGGCATCAACCATACTTATAACGTATATTGTATATAAAGCAGCCGAGAGTACATGAAATACAAGATATCCCGTATGGAAAAAATACTGAGCAAATGTATGTCTTTCACCAATATTATCGTATGCAATAGCACCTATATCAAAAGAGGTTGCAACCAACGCCACGATCAGCACTATAAGAAATTGCCTGCTCATCTTTCCTCTGGTCAGTCTTTTCATGACGACTGATATCAGAATAAGTGCAAATACAATAAACGCTGCATAATCAAAATACAGTACCTTGTTCATCTCATCCCCTCCTTTGTACCTAATAACCTTCTCTGTCTAGTGTGTTTATTCTTTTAACTTTAACTATAGCAAAAAATCAGTTTTCTATCAATGTATATGTTTCATAAGGAGATCTGGTCTGTCAGATATTATCCCATCTGCACGCAATGCTATCATCCTATCCATAATTTTCTCGTCGTTCACAGTCCACACAAACACAGGATACCCTTCCCTCTTCATTCTCCGCACAAACTCTCTGGTACACAGGAGGTAATGTGGTGATACAAAATCAGCCTTACACCTCTTTAGTCTTCTCACCGGAAAGTATTCATTAAGCCGCACACTTAATCCAGCCTTATCCTTGCCAATTAACAGCCCCGTGGTTATCCTTGGATCTATGGATTTCACTTTATATGAAACCTTATCCTTAAATGATTTGATGGAAAATTCATTGTACCCATATCGCTCTTTCACCAGGTTCACTACAGGTCTCTCGTAACCACTCTCTTTGAGTTCAATATCCAAATGTATCTTTCCCTGGCAGAGATCAAGGACCTCCACCAGTTTCGGGACTCTGTAGCCCAACCGTCTGGTTATATCATTTATCCTGTTATATGTGAGATCTCTGACTTTCTTGCCATCTATAGCCGAATCATGAAAGACAATGAGAACATCATCACTTGTCTTTCTCACATCAAATTCTACCATATCTGCTCCAATATCTATGGCAATCTGAAACGACTCCAGGGTATTTTCATGCTCTGCCAGCGCACTGGCTCCGCGGTGTGCTATGGTTAGTGGTCTCTCATTTTTATTTGCTCTATATCCCTC
>URJU01000174.1 GCA_900548315.1 uncultured Coprococcus sp.
GAGCCTTATCGTCGGCAGCGTCAGATGTGTATAAGAGACAGATGGGAGACAGGTATTTCTCACGGAATGCCATTTTCAGGATCATGGACTTTATAAAGGGTTCCATGGGAAAAAATCATGTTACAGCGGAACTTTCAAAGGGATATTTCGTGGTGATCATGTACAAGACGGATCTTGCAGCAGCTGAAAAGTCGAGAGAGGAAATGTTGTCCAAATGGGAGGCGTTTTCTAAAGGAGCGGAGCTGGAGACTGTACTCAGAGAAGTTGTATCCACGGAAAATCCAAGAAATACATTTTACCATGAGAAGGACAGATTGCTGGACCTTGCAAACTGGTAAGGCGGTTGCAGATGAGAACAAATTCAAATGATGTCGAGTTCAAATGTTTTGAGAGGTGAATTATATGAGGTTCAGACAGTATAAATTCAAATTCTATCTGAATGCCAGACATGGCATATACAAAAATGGAGTCATGGGAGAAATACATCCCCACACATGGGAGATTGTGATAAATGTTGTCAAGGGACGTGAGGAGACTGTCAAGTTTCACCATCTTGAACACAGGGTTGAGGAGTTTTTAAGTGCATACCAGGACAAGACGTTAAACGATGTTCCGCCGTTTGATATGATCAATCCGACACTTGAGAATATATGTGAGTATTTCAAGGAAGAACTAACGAAGATATTGAACAGAAACGGTTGGATATTTCTCATGATGGAAATCAGCGAGTCCCCATCGATGTCATATGTGGTAAGTCTTATCGACGATAGTTACACGGAGGAGATGCAGACGATAAACTCCATAACTGACAGGATACTCAAAGATATAAAGGAAAATGACGAGACCAAATGACAGAAAATGATAAACTTAGCAGGAGAAAACTTAATATTTATTTTACTCTTGGTGTGGTTGTCCTTGCCGTGCTGGCAGTGGTCGGAGTCATACATTTTAAGAGTGTAGTGCCTGAACCATCGGGAAATGATGTATGGGGACATCTGTACAAGTCAGAGTATCTCTATAAAGCACTGAAACGTGGACAGATATATCCTCTGTATGACGAGACCTGGTATAACGGAATCCAGTTATATAGGTACTGGCCGCCTCTTTCATATTATATAACCGCATTTCTCATGTGTTTCACGGGGGAAAATGTGATAAACGCATATTACCTCTTGTTCGGTGTGTATATTTTCTTCGGCGGACTGGCATTTCTGCTCATTGGAAGAAGAATCGGAAGACCGGTATTTGGAACATCACTTGCTGTACTGTGGTTCTTCATGCCTGAAAATGCAAGAATGTATGTTGATGAAGGTAATATGCCAAGAATGGTCGTATCATTCCTCCTACCATATCTCATATATTTTATATGGGTATATCTCAGGGAAGAGAGGAGATGGGCGCTTGCCGGGATCCTTATATTTACAATGCTCATAACAGTTACTCATATCATGATGATTGCTATGATCGGAATAGGAACATTCCTGTTTTTGTTGTTTGATCATCACAGAAAAATGGGCATAAGACGACAGGTGGTTATCCTTCTCACAATGATATGCGGCATACTCATCATGGGAGTGTGGCTGGTGCCATCGCTTACGGGTGGAATATCATCCATGGATTCTGAGTCAGCATCAGATGTCATGACTATGTGGATGTCGGATTTTTCCTCATCACTCAATCCGTTAAACCGTATAAATGGAGATGCGAGTGCTTTTTATTATGGAATATCAGTTGTTTTGCTCTCGATAGTGGGAATTTTACTTGCAGATAACAGGAAGAAGTCGGGATTTATCCTTGCACTTGTCATCCTTGTACTCACGACACCAGATGTTCTGCCGATACTTCGAAAGATGCCAATGAGCCAGGCACTCTGGATGACGAGATTTACAGTTATAGCATATGGATTCTTCTTCCTGTCACTCATAGAGTGGAACAGACTCAGAAAGCCATTTGTTGTAGCTGCAGTAATAATACTTGTTATAGATGCTGTTCCATCATTTACGTTTGAGAGATATGATATTCCTGCAAATGATGATGGTGTGGCGGCAGCAGACCTATTGCGGGATAACACTACACAGAGGGCATCGCTCATGGATCTGTCAAGTCTCGGTTCCTATCCATCGTATGGGGTGTGTACAGATGGTGGAGCGTCCTATACATTTGGCTGGGCATGGCAGGGAGCAGCCACCGCTGACAACATAATGCTGCTCAATCAGGCACTGGAGAATGAACAGTATGATTATCTGTTTGACAGATCGGTCGAGCTTGGAGACGATACAGTTGCAATTGACAGAAAGTATATAGGTGCAAAGGGAAAGACTCTCGATGATGTCACTGCAAGCGCAAAGAAGAGTGGCTACACGTTGACATATGAGTCGGATAAGGTATGCCTGTTTAAGCTTGATGGTCCGGAGGAGTTCGGTGTTGTCACGCAGTATGATGGCATTGTCATAGGTGACTATGCGGATGGGATAACCCTTGCATTTCCTTCTTTTAAGGCAGGAATGTCCTCAAATATAGAGGATTATTCTACGGACGAACTGAAAAGCTACCGTACTGTAATTTTGACCGGATTCTCATATGACACCAGACAGAAGGCTGAGGAGATTGTGAGATCTCTTGCGGATTCTGGTGTAAATGTTGTCATAGACATGACACATGTCCCAGCGGACAGCGCAACGAGGCAGCATGTATTTCTTGGAGTTACGGATATGTCTGTATCATTAAAGTCCAGCTATCCGATTTTTAGCTATGACGGTGAGCAGATATCTACTACAGGATTTCCTGATGATATGTCAGAGTGGAATACCGGATATATAACCGGAGCCATGAACGTGACAGGTACATTCGCTTATGAGATGGAACAGCTTGCATTTGCAGCCACGGACGAGAACAGTCAGAATATCAAATATGTGGGACTGAATCTCCTGTACTATTATAGTGTGACAGGGGACAGCGGTGCAGAGAAGATAGTTGAGGATATTCTTGGCGTGAGCCCGGAGGATCTTCCTGAGAGAACGCTGATTCCTATAAGTAGTGAGATAACGGACGGTGGAATGGTGATAACAGTAAGTGATGCTCCGGCAGATATTGCTGATGGAGCCGTGATAAATACTACTCTTGCATATCAGGATATTTTCGTATCTGATTCGGAGATAATGGATGAAAATAATATGCTGTGTGTTGGAACAGGAGTGACAAACATAAAGTTTAAATATCCATTATTTTGGCCAGGAGTGTTGGTGAGTATAGTAGGATTTTGTGGAATGAGTGTAATATGGATACTAGCGTGTAAAGATTACGGAAAGAAAAAAGATTGACAATTTACCAACAATAGTTGTTATATAATAGCTATGTTTATAACATGGGGGAAGAAAGCTATGTCAGTGAGCAGCAAGAACAGAACCGAATATGAGATAAGCAGAGCCAGGAGAAGATTTGCAATCATCTTCTTGGTCGCTGTCGTTGTCACAGCAGGTACAATTTCTTTCATTGTAACAAAGCAGGCGGTCGATAATATGAAAAGTAAGATAGTGAATCTTATATCGTCTAACAACCAACAGCTTGAATACAACGTCGACAATTATCTTGTCGGTATAGAAGATACAGTGGCTCTTTTTTTCTCCGATGATCAGCTGTGTGAGTATGATGCCACAGATGATAGTCTGGATGAATTTACCAGAATACAGCAGGAAACGGCAATTCAGAATAGGATAAGTGATCTTGGTGTGTTTGACAATTTTACAGATTTTGGTGTTGTATATTCCAATGACAAGAGCGTGGGATGGATCTCCAACACAACGCTTCAGGCTTTTCCAGAAGGAGGAATATATACATATTTTACCGGACATATAAATGACGAGAAGACAATGTCCGGTTGGTTTTTTGATTATTTAAACAGTCCAGACAGGCTTTTCTATGTCAAGAAACTTAATAAAAATGCTGTTATCGTAACTTCTTTCTATAGCAGGGAACTAAGTTCAGTGGTGAATTTGAGTCATGAACTCAAGGATATGAGGGTGTGTCTTATAAATGATTCCGAGGAAGTTGTGTATTCAAATAATGCAAAATGCGTTGGAGAAAAAATTGAAGTAAACCTTTCAAAGAAAAATGACGACTCCGAATATCAGACAAATTCGGATGGATATGTTATATCCGTAGCACATTGTTCAAATGGTTGGAGAGTAGTGTCATACATAAGTGAATCTGAGATATTCAAAGAAGTCGGAAGATTGAAATTGTATTCCTGTCTCTTATACACATCTGACGCTGCCGACGATAAGG
>URJU01000175.1 GCA_900548315.1 uncultured Coprococcus sp.
GTCCTGTGATGATGTCCACCCCATATTCTGCACATATGCCCGCAAGCTTTCTGAGCAGTTTCTTCATTTGGCGTTCATCATCATCTGGCATGACGATGGTATCCGTTGCCACCCATGGCATATAGCCACCGATCCTTACACTGTTGTAAAGACGGGCTATATCAAGTCTCAGTCCCATATATCCGCTGTCGATACACACTCCAGTGGCAACATTCACGCTTTTGCTTTTTGCCGCACCCGCATTTTTGCAGTCTGCTTTTCCTGTCTTACCTGCATTTTCTCCCCCATCCCCATCACACAACAAGAGCCGGGCATAGTCTTCTCCTATTCCGGCTCTCGTTACGTCATCGTGGACAGTTCGTGGAAGGCTCTTAAGTATCGACCGCACCGTCTGATGCTCACCAAACTTTCCTCTCATATCTACTCTCCAATTCGACCTGTTATTCTAAATTAAAATGCTGAAACTAAAAGTGTAACTACCATTGCGATACACAGAACCACAACTATAATCCTCGATACCAGTGTCTTACCCTTTTTGCTGCTAAGATCTATCATTTTCCCACACTCCTTATCATCGTAAATGCAACTTCAAAATTATATTAATAATAGCAAAATATAAACCGTAGTTCAACAGCAATTATCTTTATAGCCCCTGTCCCTTGAGGTAGTTGATAAACTGCTGTGCAGTACGTCCGCTTATTCCGCCATGGGCAAGCTCCCATTTGTTGGCCTCTGCGCAGAGTTCCTTCTCATCCATGGTGATATGCTCCTTCTCAGCAAGTCCCTTAACGATCTCAAAGTACTCCTTCTGTGACGGTGCGCTGTAGCTGATCGTGACTCCGAATCTGTTGACAAGTGACAGTTTCTCTTGGATAGTATCACTTCTGTGAATACCATTGTTATTCTCCATATCATTCCTGTCGTTCCATGTCTCCTTGATGAGATGACGGCGGTTCGATGTGGCATAGATGAGTACATTGTCAGGTCTGATCTCAAGTCCACCCTCGATGACAGCCTTGAGATACTTATACTCGATCTCAAACTCTTCAAATGAAAGGTCATCCATGTATATGATAAATCTGTAATTTCTGTTCTTGATAAGTGAGATGACCTGTGACAGATCCTGGAACTGGTGCTTATATATCTCGATCATACGAAGACCCCTGTCATAGTACTCATTGATTATCGCCTTGATAGTCGTGGACTTTCCTGTTCCACTGTCTCCAAAGAGAAGTGCATTGTTCGCCTTGCGTCCCTCCACAAATGCCTCTGTGTTGTCCACGATCTTTTTCTTCTGTATCTCATAGCCGATGAGATCGTCAAGCATTACGTCCTCTGTGTTGTTGATAGGCACAAACTCAAGATCTCCGTGCTCACGGGTGATCCTGAACGCCTTGTTGAGTCCGAACATTCCAACACCATACGCTTTATAGAACTCCGTCACGATGTCAAATATCTGATCCTCGTTTTCAGCCTCCTCTATCGCATTGCTGACAGCCTGAACCTTCTCGCTGACATTCTTGTTGTACATTCTCTCCTTCTTACCTATGGACTTATAGTTGTTGATAGTTGAGAAACAATCTATTCCAAGTGCACTCTCTATCTCGGAGAAATCAAAATCAAACAACTTCTTGAATATCTTAAAGTCGTTCTTTGCAAAATAGTTTACTGTTCCGTCATTTGCCCCAACCTTCTCGCTGGTTATACTGAATGAGTTTTCATTTGTGATAAGTATAAATGCGAGGTAGTTATGCCACAGATTCTTATCAAATCCATAGCTGGTTGCAAGATCCAGAAGCCTCTTTATCTGGTCGTATATGCGGGCACACAGCTCCGCGTTCTCGCACCTCTTAAGATCAAAGTCCTCAAATATTCCAGACAACTTCATAAGTATGCTGTCCTCTCCAAGATCTCTGTATAAAACCAGTTTCGCTATGTCTCTGTACATTTGTATATCCTTCTTTCTAAACGGCTCTGAACACGGAGCGCTGCAAGTGGCATGTCACGCATTCTCGCCGATATTATTTTCTCTTTCTGTTATTTCTGCTTTTGTTTCTGTTCGTATTTCCACCAGTATTGACCTTAGCGCAACCATCTCCGGCTGTACTGCCAGACATCTGAGCCTTATCCGCGCCGGCCTGCATATCACTCTCATTTTTATGCTTTGATCCAGCTTTCACCTCCGAGGCGCATTCCTCGTCCAGCCTGCCATTCCACCGTCCCTCCGGTATATTGCACGCCAAATTGTACTTCTTCCACGATATACCCTTTTCCCTGAGGTTCTTCACCACATACTCCTCAGACATTGCGTAGAGCACCGAGAAAAGAGGCACAAATATAAGCATCCCGAGGATTCCCATCAAGTCGCCGCCCAACATGACTGCCACAAGCACCCATATGGATGGAAGTCCCACAGAGCCGCCAACCACATGAGGATATATAAAATTGCCCTCTATCTGCTGCAGCACGATAAATATAATAAGGAATATTATGGCCTGTTTCGGATTCTCCACAAGTATCATGATCGCGCCCGCAAAGCATCCCACAAAAGCACCGATCACCGGTATCAACGCAAATACCGCGATTATTATGCTCACCGTAAGTGCATATGGAATCCTGAATATAGTCATGGTGATAAAGAACATCAAGCCCAGAATACACGCTTCAAGGCACTGTCCCGATATGAATTTGGAAAAAGTTCTGTCAGCCAGCACACAAGTCTGTATAAATCTGTCAGCTTTGTCCTCCTTGAACACCGCATATAGGATTCCCTTGACCTGTTTCTCCAGAGTCTCCTTCTGTGCCAATATATAACAGGCAAAGAAGATACCAACGAGGACATCCACAAATCCACCTACCACACTGCTGGCGATGGAGAACGTGGAAGACAACACACTGCTGCCGCCGTTCTTCACAATACCTACCACATTGGAAATAACTGAATCCCAGTTGATATTGATACTCTTTATCTTGTCTACTATCTCCGGCTGATCCTTCATAAGCTTGATCGCCTTCCTCTGGATGTCATCCATAGCCTCTGGCAGCTTATCTGCAAATGCAGTTATGGTCTTGGACATCTCTGGTATGATCATTGTTATTGCAAATGTAAATACCGCTATGATGCACAGAAACGACAATATCAGACAGGCCGGACGCTTAAATCTGTACAGGCGGCTATTTTCATTTTTGAAAAGAACCTTCTCAAGCCCCTTCATCGGAACATTCACCACAAATGCTATGGCAAACCCTATCACAAACGGCATAAGGATATTTACCAGCCAGCTGAAAAGGCTGGATACCTTATCAAAATTAAACAACACATATGCAAACAATACAACACCGCACAAAACGAGCAGTATCCTTATTATATCTTTCTTATTCCAATTCATTATATTACCTCTGTCTCTCCTAATAAATCATACAACGTTTCTCTCTTGACTTCGGCACATACAGCCATTGTCCACTCAATTCAGATCCATGATTAATCCCCCGAATTATCCAAATGAATATTGCCAAATGTATCCGACAATGAATATGTCAGCTTTTTCTTTGGCTTATACACATCAATGACCGGAGCCATTATCCTGAAGAAATTCTCCTCATCCTTCGACAGCTTGAATACCTCAGCCGTGTTTCTGGCATCCCACAGCGCATCATGCTCTGCACCCTGAAAATTCTCTCCCAGATAAAATACAGCATCCGACAATGATATTCTTCTGGATGTGCCTATCATCCTGGCATATTCCTTCTGGAAGTCCTGCCATTTTGCAAATACCCTCTCAAGTTCCGGATGAGTGTACTGTTTCAGTCTGGTCTCACCTCGCAGCTGTCTCAGGTCGTTCTCGCTCCACGCATAGATAACATCCGCATCTGCACACCACTCTATAAATCTGCCCACAGCATCCTCGTATGATGGGGCAGTCTCGAGCATCTCATCTGTTATTCCCGTGAGTTTTATTATACGCGACGCCATGTTTCCATATGCCGGTTTGACATAACTCTTAAACGAATCTATCTCGTTATATTCATCATCCAGTTTTACCGCACCGATCTCAATTATCTCACTCTTGCAAATCTTCTTTTCCTGTTTGTGTTCTGAATCTATAAGATTCATCTCAAAATCCACAAAAACGTATCTCATACATAATCCCCATTCATCAGGCATTCTGAATGTATCATCATTATGTGATATACATACATTCATTATAACAACTGTCTCTTATACACATCTGACGCTGCCGACG
>URJU01000176.1 GCA_900548315.1 uncultured Coprococcus sp.
CTCGGAGATGTGTATAAGAGACAGGATAGAGGATGGTGAGATAGTTGGGCGATAAGCATTTATTTAAGAATAACGAGAATGATGATCCGGATACTATAGCACCGGAATTTGTGTATGGTATGGAGCAGCAGCTTGCAGAGGAAAGCGAGACGGATGTACCTGAGCAAAATAATGAGACAAATGAAAACATCATAGAGTGCGACAGCCTTGTAAAGATATACAAGACAGATGATGTCGAGGTAATGGCACTTCAGGGTCTTGAACTCAACATAAAATATGGTGAGCTTATGGCAGTCATAGGAAAGTCTGGATCGGGAAAGTCCACACTGCTCAACATGATAGGCGGACTTGAGCGACCAACAGCCGGAAAACTGTATGTCGATGGCAAGGATCTGTTTGCCATGACAGACAAGGAACTGGTTGAGTACAGAAAGCACACTGTGGGGTTTGTGTGGCAGAAGAACTCTAGAAACCTTCTTCCGTATATGACAGCCATAGAGAATGTGCAGGTTCCAATGTACTTTGACAAGAGCAACAAGGAAGACAAATATGCGAGAGCGCATGACCTGCTTTGCAGGGTTGGCCTTGAGGATAAGATAGACTCATATCCTTCACAGATGTCAGGTGGCGAGCAGCAGAGAGTTGCCATAGCCATAGCGCTTGCAAATAATCCAAAGATACTTCTCGCGGATGAGCCAACCGGTGCGGTTGATACTAAGACATCCAATATGATACAGGATCTGTTCAGAAAGCTGAACGAGGAGCTAGGGATCACGATAATCATAGTTACACATGATATAAGCCTTGCCAACAAGGTTGGCCGTGTGGTCATGATCGCTGATGGAAAGATAAGCACAGAGAAGATCATGAAGGAGTCATATAAAGACAGAATGAACGAGCTGTCCACAGACGGATTTTCGTCTGATGATTCACATGAGGAGTTCTCGATCCTCGATAAGGCAAACCGTGTACAGATCAGTCCTGATATGCTTGCTGCGGCGGGAATCGACAGCAACAAGGTAAAGGTTCAGGTTGTCGATGGCAAGGTTATCATAACAAAGGAATAACAGGGGGAGATTATGAGAAAAGGGGGATACATCAGATTTGCAGTTTTGGCAATGTCTCTGGCGCTTGTGTCTGGAATGGGACTTACGGGCTGTGGACACAAAAAACAGGTGGATTATGGGCTGGATGAAGATTCGGAAACTGCGGATATAGGAGTCCTTCTGGCGTCAAAACTCAATGTTCCGGAGAGCTATAAGGGAGAGGTGTCCGGAATATCTTCTGAAACCGGACTTTCGGCTGTGAGGATAGATGTAGCTGCGATACAGGTTCCGGAGACGGACAGGATGTCGGTGCAGCATTGCAGTGCGAATCATGTTGACAGTGAATATAAAAAGCGTATCTGCGAAAATTTCTTTGACATGGATGAAGGTGTGTATGTATATGACTGGGATAAGCCATGTAAGGACGATCTGGAAACAGAAATTGCGACTATTCAGGAGATGTCGGCAAATGAATCAGATGACGAGACAAAAGCTATGTACGATGAGACTCTGAAGAGTCTTCAGGAAGATCTCCTGCATGCGGCTGACGAAAGGGAAGGGGCAGGAGAATACACTGCCGATACCTTTTTCGGATATAAGAATGGAGTGTCGTGTCTGGCATCGTTTGAGAAAGGAGAAGACCGCGCTGCAGGCTTTAGTATCTATATGCTGGACGATGCCATAAATTACAGACCAAAGGAAGGTGCGACCTGGGCAAGTCAGTACAGCTCAGAGTACAGATATGGAATGACACTTTCGGATAACACTGCAAAGATAAGCAGGGATGCGGCGATAGACCAGGGAATGGAATTCCTTGCAAGCTGCGGAATAACTGGTGTTGTCTGCACTTCCTGCTGTGACAATCTGTGGCAGTACTATGATCAGAGCGAAGAAAATATTGGCAATGATCTGGATGGTTATAAGATAACTTACAAGAGGGCTGTTGATGGTGTGGCGATATATACTCCAACTGTTTATGGGCTGGACTCCATAAATTTAGTGACGGACGATGGAGAGGACGATGTCAGCTATGAATCAGAAAACGAGACTTTTACGGTAACCATAGATGATAAAGGAATATTTGCGTTTAGTGGGACTGATGCTGTCAGGATGGACGGTGAGAGGGAGGACAATGTAGAACTTCTGCCGTGGGATGATATCTTAAAGGTCCTTCCGGATGCAGTCAACTCCTTTTATACTGAGAATAAGACACATTACAGCGAGATCAATTTTAACGATGTGAGACTTACGTATTTTAAGATTAAAGAAGGGGATGGCTATAAATATGCCCCTGTGTGGGTGTTTTCAGAATGCAGTACGGAAGACGATGGCACTATAAGTGAGATCATACCTCCATCGCAGATAATTATGCTTGATGCACAGAATGGGCAGCTTATAGATATGATATCTTCGTTTTATAGATCAGAGATATAAAGCTGAACAAATGTTAACGAATGATATATTTGTTGTAACGATGTATAAAATATATTATAATTTTTTTAAATGTGCTAAAAGATCAAATGAAAGGTTGGTATTTTATGAAGAAAAAAGGTTGCGGCAGAGCATTGACCATGTTTCTTGTGACGGCACTTGCGGCATCTACAGTGCTCGCAGGATGTGGAAAGAAGAAAGTGGACTATAATATGGGTGATGATGAGAATGGTTCAAGTGGTGGTGGAAAGTTAGTATCCAGACTTGATGTTCCTGATTCATATCAGGGGGCTGTTGAGGATATAGACAGCGAGACAGGACTTAAAGAAGTGAAGATCGATGTATCCAAGATAGTGGTTCCTGATACAGACAAGATGTCAGTTCTCTATTATCAGCAGAATACTATGGATAACGAGTATAAGAAGAGAGTATGTGAGAGTTTCTTTGATGTGAGTGCAGGAGTGTATGCTTACAGCTGGGAGAAACCATATAAGGGAGATATTGAACGAGAGATAGAGAATTTTCAGACTCTTGCGGATCAGGCAACGTCGGATGATGATAAGAGTTTCTTTGATGATTATATTAAATCACTCAAGGAGCAGCTAAAGACAGCAAGTGATGAGAGAGAGGGTGCTGGTGATTATTCGGCAGATGCATTTGTCGGTTCAAAGGGTGAGAACATGTACATGATCTCATTTAACTCAACAGAGACAGGTGCAAGCAGCGGATTTTCAATAGATTATTATCCGTCAGATCAGCTCATCAATTACAAGCCAAAGGAGGGGGCGGCAACCCTGTACTGTTACAGCAGTGATTATTACGATGGCGAGGATTCAGCGAACACGGCAACTATGACTCAGGATGCTGCTATACAGAAGGGAATCGACTTCCTTGCAAGCTGCGGAATCTCAGATATCATAGAGACTCAGTGTAAAGATCTTATATGGGAGTATAGTGATTCATCATACAATACAGTTGCAACAGAAAAAGATGGATATGTGATTACATATAAGCGTTCTGTGGACGGTATTGCACCATATACACCATATGTGTACAATATAGATTCATTGAGTTCAGATGATACGTGGTATGATACCATGGATGAGACATTTGAAATAAATATAGACGATAATGGTATAGTTTCAGGATATTGCTATGATTATTTCAAGGCAACAGGTGACAAGGATGAGAATGTTGATCTCATTTCATGGGAGGATGCGTTAAAAGCACTTCCAAAGGCTGTAAATACGTATTATTCAGCCAACAAGACACAGTACAGCAGTATTGAGTTCAACGATGTTGAGCTTGCATACTACAAGATAAAGGATGGAGATAAATATAAGTATACACCTGTATGGGTTTTTGCACAGTGTGAAAAGGCAGAGGATGGAGATTCCTCAGCAAATGAGAGTGGACTTAACACATCATACCCATCACAGATTATAATGCTTGATGCTGTGACAGGTGAACTTATAGATCTGAAGAGTGTACTCTCATCACAGACCTACTCTATTGATGACAGCGCAATATCAGACCAGATGATAATCGGCGGTGACTCGGTTGACCTGGGTGATGGATCAGACTCAGTGGATCTTGGCGATGGATCAGATTCAGTGGATGACAGTGATTCAAGTGATTCTGCAGATGGCACAGCTGATATAGACGATCTTGAGGCTACAACAGCTGAGGAGTAAAGACGGCATATAATATATAGGAAGTACCCACTCTGTCTCTTATACACATCTCCGAGC
>URJU01000177.1 GCA_900548315.1 uncultured Coprococcus sp.
GAGACACTGAGAGCTTTCTTTGGAGCAGTAGTACATGCTGTGTTTGTAGTGCCTGCAACATTTGATAAAGATCCGGTTGTCACAGCCGATGGAAAACAGACCCTTGAGCAGGGTGTTAAGATTAATTTTGCACTGCTTACAAACGGCAATGGGGAGAAGGTTCTTCCTTGTTTCACGGATGAGGATACATTTGCTGCATCACAGTTCAATGAGGGATTCAAGAGAATCATATTTGCTTACAAGCAAGTTGAGGATCTCGTGCTCAACTCCAAGGGTGGAATCGGTGGAATTGCAATGAATCCATTTACAGAGAATTGTTTTGTGTCAGGGGATTTTATAAGGCAGTACAGGGAGCACAAGGAGACAGGTATTGTCGAGAATAAGATCAAGCCAGGAACAAAGGTAAAACTTAGAAAGCCAAAGTATCAGCCTATAAATATGCTTGAGGAAGCAGCAAAGTATTTTGAGGAAAAGGGAAATGTCAACAGAGCATATATCCAGATGATGGAGGAGGCCGGTAAGGAGGATAAGTATCTCATAACACTCGATATGGCAGAGGGCGAAGATGAGAAACCGGTAATAGCAGGACTTATACCTCTGTTAAAGCCGCATTCATTTGGTATAGAGATAGCATTTGTCACAGCAAATGGATCTCTTGGAAGTCAGACTATACACATGACAGATCCATTCTATACAAGAGAAGGCTATGTAGCTCCAGAAAAGACAGCAGAGAATGTGTCAGAAGATGCAGATGAAGAGAATGCTGATTCAGAGGAATAGACAGCATCAGACCTTAAAATGATATTGCATATATGTGTGCAGACATGATAGTATGTGCATATTAAAAAATAAGACAAGGGGTTTATTATGCTGAAAAAATATCTGACTATATTTTTTATTTCTATGGTTCCGATACTTGAGCTTCGTGGAGCTATACCTTATTCGGTAGGATTTGGACTTCCAAGTATACCATCGTTCATAGTGTGCGTTATAGGCAATATGATACCAGTACCATTTATATATTGGTTTGCCAGAAGAGTGCTTGAGTGGGGAAAAGACAAGAGGTTTATAGGAAAATTTTTTACATGGTGCCTGGTCAAAGGCGAGCGAGGCGGGCAGAAACTTATGGAAAAGTCTGGCGTGGGCGTGTATATTGCGCTGCTCTTGTTTGTGGGAATACCACTTCCGGGAACGGGAGCATGGACTGGAACGCTGGCGGCAAGTTTTCTTGAACTTGACTGGAAGAAGAGTGTTATCATGGTGATGCTCGGGGTTATCATGGCAGGAGTCATAATGTACCTCGGCAGCTTAGGCATATTTGGTGCGATAGGACTCATGAAATAAAAATACGATAGACAGTTTGATCAGAAAGGATGATGTATATGGCTTTGAATCCGGCTATGTTATTTAAGATAAAGGGAGCCTGGGAAAAATTTGTGAGTAATCATCCAAAGTTTCCGATGTTTCTCAGAGCGGCATCGGCTGCAGGGATAAAAGAGGGCTATATAATAGAGGTAAAGATAACCGACACGGAGGGAAAGACGATATGTACCAACGTCAAGCTCACCGATTCGGACATGGATCTCATAGATATGATAAAGGATATGAGTACCAACGGAAAATAAGCAAAATAATATAAAAGACTCCTTGACTTGCATAGTCTGATTGTGTTATTGTAGACTTTGCGATGAAAGAGGTCTTTTTTTTGTGCCTTAAAATAACAATGGAGGTAAGTGGAAATGCGCGTTAAAATAACATTGGCATGTCAGGATTGTAAACAGCGTAATTACAATATGACAAAGGATAAGAAAACGCATCCAGACAGAATGGAAACAAAGAAGTACTGTAGATTCTGCAAGGCTCATACAGTACACAAGGAGACAAAATAGTCTGAACCAGTAAGGAGGAAAAGAGTTATGTCTAAATCTAATAAAGAAGAAAAGTCAAATACTCTCAAGAGAAGCTGGTTTCAGGAATTAAAGGGAGAGTTTAAAAAGATCACATGGCTTGACAAGAACTCCCTTGCAAGACAGTCAGTTGCGGTGGTTATTTCCTCAGTCGTTCTCGGCTGCATCATAGCTATTGTGGATTGGCTGATCCAGATTGGTTTGAATTTCATAGTTGGGTAAAGGATGGTGGAGAATATGTCAGAAGCAGAAAATGCAAGATGGTATGTTGTTCATACATACTCAGGATATGAAAACAAAGTAAAGGCTGATATTGAGAAAACAAAAGAAAACAGAAATTTGCAAGACCAGATTTTAGAGGTAGTCGTTCCTGTAGAAGATGCCACAGAGATTAAAAATGGCAAGCCGAAGTCAATAGAGAGGAAGATACTTCCTGGTTACGTTCTCATCAACATGATCATGAATGACGTTACATGGTATGTAGTTCGTAATACAAGAGGTGTCACAGGATTTGTTGGATCAGATCCAAGAAAGCCTGTTCCGCTCACCGATGAAGAATTGAGCAATCTGTATCAGACTTCAGATGAGGTTGTCATCGACGTTGAAGTGGGTGATTCTATCACGGTTACTTCAGGTGCCTGGGAAGGCACAGTAGCAACAATTAAGGCAATTAATACTGCAAAACAGACCGTAGCCATCGAAGTAGAAATGTTTGGTCGAGTAAATACTGTTGATATTGCGTTTGCTGATATCAAGAAGTTGTAATTATCAAGTGGAAGGGTTTTGCCCGTTATCACCACAGTATTTTGGAGGAATGCTAAAATGGCAAAGAAAGTAGAAGGATACATCAAATTACAGATACCTGCAGGAAAGGCAACTCCTGCACCACCTGTTGGACCAGCACTTGGTCAGCACGGTGTAAATATCGTTGCTTTCACAAAGGAATTCAATGCAAGAACAGCTAATGAGGGTGACATGGTTATTCCTGTTGTTATCACAGTATACCAGGATAAGAGTTTCAGTTTCATTACAAAGACTCCACCTGCAGCACTTCTTATCAAGAAGGCATGTAACATCAAGTCTGGTTCTGCAAACTCAAAGAAGACTAAGGTTGCAACAATTTCTAAGGCTAAGGTTCAGGAGATCGCTGAACTTAAGATGAAGGATTTGAACGCTGCAAGCCTTGAGGCTGCTATGAGCATGATCGCTGGAACAGCTCGTTCAATGGGCGTTACAGTTGAAGAGTAATACAGATATTTAGTGGGAGGGTCGCTCCCGATATGACCACAGGAGGTTTATAATAATGATAAAGAGTAAGAAATATGTAGATGCAAGCAAGCTCTATGATAAGACAGCTGCTTACGAGGCAACAGAGGCTGTTGCTTTAGTTAAGAAGATGGCTTCAGCTAAGTTTGATGAGACAGTAGAGGCACACCTCAGACTCGGTGTTGATGGACGTCACGCTGATCAGCAGGTTCGTGGTGCTGTAGTTCTTCCACACGGAACAGGTAAGACTGTTAAGGTTCTCGTATTTGCCAAGGGAGCAAAGGTTGACGAGGCTCTTGCAGCAGGTGCTGATTACGCTGGTGGAGACGAGCTCGTACCAAAGATCCAGAACGAGGGATGGTTAGACTTTGATGTTGTAGTTGCAACACCTGACATGATGGGCGTTGTAGGACGTCTTGGTCGTGTACTTGGACCAAAGGGTCTCATGCCAAACCCTAAGGCTGGAACAGTTACTATGGATGTAACAAAGGCTATCACAGATATCAAAGCTGGTAAGATAGAGTACAGACTTGACAAAGCCAACATTATCCATGTGCCAGTGGGAAAGGTTTCTTTTACAGAGGAACAGTTAAACGAGAATTTCCAGACTTTAATAAATGCTATTGTTAAGGCAAAGCCAGCAGCTGCTAAGGGTCAGTACCTTAAGAGCGTTGTAATTGCTTCAACAATGGGACCTGGTGTCAAGATCAACACAACAAGCTACGTGTAAAAGCTAGTTGATCTGATCATCAGATGCGATCAAAAGCCCCGCACTTTATGGGATATCTATAGGATATTTCGTATGGTGTGGGGCTTTTTGTATACAAACTGAATCGGGGCGAATGATGTACTATTACATTTTATAACGTATCATTTCTGTATGTTGACGGTGGTGATCTGACATTTTATACTGATTATTGTCGAAACAATATAGAATTGCATTTTAGGAGGTAAAGCGTATGGATGTGGGATTGACAATTGCGACTGTCTCTTATACACATCTGACGCTGCCGACGATAAGGCTC
>URJU01000178.1 GCA_900548315.1 uncultured Coprococcus sp.
AAAGAGAAATATTTTTTGATTAGCCTAAATTAATAATTATTATTGACATCTAATTGATGTTAGTATATACTAACCACGATATGAAAATCATTGGTTTTAACTGCTAGTTAAGGAGGTGCAATTATGCCATTAACATTTGCAAAACCGGGAGAAACTAACGTGATTAAAAAGGTTGGTGGAAGAGAGAAAACAAGACTGTTTCTTGAAAAGCTGGGCTTTGTTGAAGGCAGTGTTGTAACTGTCGTTGCAGAAAATGCAGGTAATCTTATTGTCAATATAAAGGATTCCCGCGTTGCCATTGATAAAGATATGGCCAGTAAGATTCTTGTATAGGTGAATACAAGAATACTGCTGATGGTAAAAGTATGTAAAAGGAGTAATGTCATGAGCACATTAAAGGATGTCAAGGTTGGCAGTACTGTGACTGTCAAAAAAATTGCAGGCGAAGGTCCTGTAAAAAGACGTATCATGGACATGGGCATCACAAGGGGTGTACAGGTTTATGTGCGTAAGGTTGCGCCTCTCGGTGATCCTGTAGAGGTTACTGTAAGAGGCTATGAGCTATCAATTCGTAAAGCTGATGCTGAGATCATAGAGGTAGAGTAACAGCTTATTTTTTTGTTCATACGTTAGTGCATGCTAACATATGATAGAAGAGGCTAATGTGAAAAAGTGTTGGTGGGTGATAGAGCCCCTACAAAGAAGATATTTTCGTAAGGAGGGACTCTCGTTAGTGGGAGGATTCCTTGCGAAACACCCAGACGCCGTGCGCAAGCACCTTTCAATGCGTCTGCACAATACAATAGGAAAGAGGGTAAACAATGTCAGTAAAGATTGCACTAGCAGGAAATCCTAACTGCGGTAAAACAACGTTATTCAATGCTTTAACTGGCGCTAACCAGTATGTAGGTAACTGGCCTGGCGTTACAGTTGAGAAGAAAGAAGGTAAGCTTAAGGGTAACAAGGATGTTATCATAACTGATCTTCCTGGTATCTATTCACTTTCTCCATATACTCTTGAGGAAGTTGTTGCCAGAAATTATCTTATTCAGGAATATCCTGACGCCATCATCAACATTATCGATGGTACTAACATAGAGAGAAACCTTTATCTCTCAACCCAGCTCATTGAGTTGGGTATCCCTGTTGTCATGGCTGTCAACATGATGGATCTTGTAAAGAAAAACGGTGATTCCATCAACATCAAAAACCTGAAGGAAGCGCTTGGATGTGAAGTCGTTGAGATTTCAGCTCTCAAGGGTACAGGTATTGACGAGGTTAAGGAGAAGGCTATCGCTGCTGCAAAGTCTAAGAAGGCAAATGCAAGAGTTCACAGCTTTGATGAGGCTGTTGAGACTGCAATTGACAGCGTCAGCGCAAAGCTTGATATGGAGGAGAACAGAAAGAGATTCTTCGCAATCAAGCTTATCGAGAAGGACAGCAAGATCATAGAGCAGATGAAGAATGCTCCTGATTGCTCAGCAGAGATCAAGAAACTTGAGGATGATTTCGATGATGACACAGAGAGTATCATCACAAGTGAGAGATATTCATACATTTCATCAATCATTGACAAGTGTGTAAAGAAGGCTGCAAAGGGACAGAAACTTACAGTATCAGATAAGATTGACCGTATTGTAACAAACCGTATCCTTGCCCTTCCTATATTCGTGCTCATTATGTGGCTCGTATATTATATAGCAATGTCAACAGTAGGCGCATGGTGCACAGACTGGACAAATGATAACCTGTTTGGCGATGGTTTCCATCTCTTCGGAATAGGGAGCTCAGATTATGAGGATGCTTCAGGCGATTATGATGCAGCAACAACAGCGCTCGATGCATATGGAGTACTCGTAACAGATGACGAGGATGCAGTTGATGTGGATGCCACAAAGGCAGCCATCGAGGCAAATACAAACACAGAGGCAAGTGTTAAGTATGAGATGGAAGATGAGGAGACACTTGATACATACGATATCGATGTTTACTACTCAGAGGTTCCGGCAAATGCTGACGAAGAGACAACAAATGCAATGTCATATCTTGATGCAGTTGATTACTTCAATGAGACTCAGATGGCAGAGATCGATCCTGCTGATTACGGTGTATTTGTTCCGTCAATCCCTGATCTCATCTCTTCACTGCTTGACAAGATCGGATGTGCAGACTGGTTACATGGACTTATCATCGATGGTATTGTAGCCGGTGTTGGTGCGGTACTTGGTTTCGTACCTCAGATGCTCGTGCTGTTCATCTTACTTGCAATCCTTGAGTACTGTGGATATATGGCACGTATCGCCTTCATCATGGACCGTATCTTCAGAAAGTTCGGTCTTTCAGGAAAGTCATTCATACCTATACTTGTAGGTACAGGTTGTGGTGTTCCGGGTATCATGGCATCACGTACGATTGAGAATGAGAAAGACCGTCGTATGACAGTCATGACGACAACATTTATACCATGTGGTGCTAAGGTTCCATTTATTGCTATGATCGCCGGTGCTATATTCGGTGGTTCATCAATAGTTGCAACAAGTGCTTACTTTATCGGTATTGCAGCAATTATATGTTCTGGTATAATACTTAAGAAGACAAAGATGTTCGCTGGAGATCCTTCACCATTCGTTATGGAGCTTCCACCTTACCATATCCCAACAGTTGGTTCTGTACTCAGAAGCATGTGGGAGCGTGGCTGGTCATTCATCAAGAAGGCTGGTACGATAATCACACTTTCGACAATCGCTGTATGGTTTACAACATACTTTGGATTTGTCGATGGATCATTCCAGATGCTTGATGAGAGCCAGATCGATTATAGTATCCTTGCAAAGATCGGTAATGCGATCGCGTGGATCTTCGTTCCACAGGGCTGGGGTAACTGGCAGGCAACTGTAGCATCTATCACAGGTCTTGTTGCCAAGGAGAACATCGTTGGTACAATGGGTATCCTCTACGGTGGTGGAGATGGTACAGTTTACCAGGCACTTGCAGGTGCATTCACAACAGCAAGCGGATTCTCATTCCTTGTATTCAATCTTCTCTGCGCACCATGTTTCGCAGCTATGGGTGCTATCAAGAGAGAGATGAACAGCGCTAAGTGGTTCTGGTTCGCAATCGGATATCAGTGCGGATTTGCTTACCTTGTAGCACTTGTTGTATACAGAATCGCAGGTCTCTTCACAGGAGCTTGTTCATTTGGTGTATGGTCAGTAGTAGCAATTGCACTTGTTGTTCTTTTCTTCTTCATGCTGCTGCGTCCGGATCCAAACAAGAAGGTAAAGACTAGCAAGGAATTCCTCAATGCTTAGTATAAGTGTTTAGAAGAATTATATAAAAGGAGAGTGGTGACTTATGTCAGAGTATCTTGGTACAATCATTGTGGCAGCCATAATCATTTTGATGGTGACCTTCATTGTCAGAGGTATGGTTAAGGATAGAAAAAAGGGCAAACACATATGTGGTGGCGACTGTTCGAGCTGTCATGGCGGATGTAGTCACAAGCTCTAAAAAATAATAGTTGTAGTATAAAATGAATGTGCGTCGTAAGAATTTTACGGCGCACATTTATTTACAATGTGCTTGCAATAAGGAAGGATTTACTATATTATAAAAACATGTTGGTGCACGACTGGCGGAGACAGCCGATGGGCTGGTAGGAATTACCTACAGGGAGTGTACTGTTAAGACAAGCCGACCGCCTGGGCAAGCAAATATATCAAGACATGTATTTGTGTGCGCAGGTGGCCGGCTTTCTTTATGGCATCAGCTCACAGGTACGAGAAAACACATGGAGGTACAACAGAAATGGAAATGTTATCACTTGAGAAGGAACTTAGCGAAAATGCATATCCGGGACGTGGAATCGTGATCGGTGTGTCAGAGGATGGCAAGAAGGCAGTTACAGCTTACTTCATCATGGGAAGAAGCTCAAACAGTCGTAACAGAGTATTTGTGACAGAGGGTGAGGGAATCCGAACAGAGGCATTTGATCCGTCAAAGCTTGAGGATCCAAGCCTTATCATCTATGCACCTGTAAGAGTTCTTGGCAACAAGACTATTGTTACAAATGGCGATCAGACAGACACTATATATGACGGACTTGACGATGAACTCACATTTGAGCAGTCGCTCAGAAGCAGACAGTTTGAGCCGGACGGCCCTAACTACAC
>URJU01000179.1 GCA_900548315.1 uncultured Coprococcus sp.
GGTGACATTTGGCGATGTGTATAATAAGGATATATTTAATGAGATTTTTGAGAAGATAAAGGACTTTCATCATCTGGATACAAAGCCGCTGCACCTGAAACAGAGCATATTTGAGCAGGCATGGGATATGAATGCCAGAGCGAAAAAGGGCGGATATGTGTCTCCATTCAATGACAAGATGGAATATCTGCTCACAGCAATTGAAAAAGCGTTGTCGGGCAGCGAGGAGTTATGCCCGTGCCACAATGATTTCTGGACAAACAATCTTATGTATAACGAGGAGACGAAGGATCTCAAGATCATTGATTATGAATATGCTTCCATGAATGATCCGTATGTCGATCTGGGACTTATATCCGCGGTTAACTATTTCACCGAGGACATGGATGTAGAAATGATGAAGATATATGGCGGAGGCACCTTGGACGAGCGGGCATTTGCAAAGATGAAACTGAACAAGATAGCCTGTGATATAAAATGGGCGTACTGGGCACTTTACCAGGCTTCAAGTTCCAATGTGGAATTTGATTATATGAACTGGTATGGACAGAAAATGGCAAGACTTCAGCACTTCTGGCTCGATCCAAGACTTGACTACTGGCTGGATATTGCCCATGAGAAGAAGAGCCTTATCAGCTGAATATCTGAATATCAAAAGTAAACCGGGAAAGGAAGATGATTACCGTGAAGGAATATTTTAAGAATATAGAAAAGCCATGGATAGAATTTGTCAGCAGAAATATACGTGCGCAGGCGTACTCCGGGGAGGAGAAAACTACATCTGAGGTGTTCATGCAGGCTATGGAGGAACTTCAGATAGAGCATTTCCGGGATAAATGTGGTAATGTGGTGGGAGTTATCCGCGGAACCGGAGACGGACCAAATGTACTTCTGACAGGACATATGGATGTTGTCCCTGAGGGAAGTCTTGAGGCGTGGAGTCCATACTCACCATTTGAGCCGAAGGCAGAGGACGGTAAATTATACGGAAGAGGTATAAGCGACATGCTTGCAGGTCTCACCTCAGAATTCTTTGCTTTCATGGAGATAAAGAAACTGGTAGATGCCGGTGAGAAACTGTCAGGCAATCTTATCTTTGCTGCGGTGGTATACGAGGAGCCGGCTGAGAGCATAGGAACAATATATCTGATGGAGCATACTCTTCCGGAGCATGACCTTGATGTTGATCTGTGTTACCTTGGTGAACCGTCTGATGGCAATTTGGCTGTTGGACAGAGAGGCAAGGTTGAGCTTGTGGTGGAAGTGTATGGAAAAGTGGCTCATTCATCAGCTCCGCAGGAAGGAGTCAATGCGGTTGAAAAAGCACTCCCGGTCATGGCGGCTGTTATGAACAATTTCGGGAAAGAGCCTCTGGTTCATGAGATGGGCAGAACCTCCATGGTGATCACTGATGTAGTGGTCACTCCCGGTCAGAAATATTCCTGCGTACCGGATTATTGCGAGATCACGATAGATCAGAGATATGTGCCGCCGATGACTGCTGAGGATACAGTGTCGCAGATACAGGAGTTCCTGGATGAACAGCACAAGAAAGACCCTGATTTTAAGGCGGCAGTGCATCCTCGGATGAACAGAAGAACTTGCTACACAGGCTATGAGATGGAGGCTGCAAAGCAGCATCCGGCGTGGGAGACAGGTAAGGACAATGAATACGTGGAAATGACATATCAGACGTTGCTTGGACTTGGACAGGATGTAAAGAAGATATACTGGCAGTTTGGAACAGATGGCAGTGTGATCTGTGGCAAATACAATATCCCTACGATAGGATATTCTGGTGCAATGATGAGTCAGGCACACCAGGCACAGGAGCATGTGGAGATAAGCCGGGTACTTGATTGCATTGAGGGATATACGGCAGTGCTTTGTAAGCTGTATGACCTTGCGATGCCTGAGTAGATACTCATGCTTTGATAGAGGTTTACACAATGTCCTTTATTTTGATACAATCAGAATACGACAAGGAGATATAAGGGAGGGACTAATATGCTGGCGGACCAGAGAAAACAGATCATCCTAGATCAGATAGACCTGAATCATTCAGTCACCGTGGCGAAGCTTGTCGAGCTTCTCAGTGTATCAACAGAGACGGTCAGACGTGACCTGGAGGATCTTGAAAATAATAATCTGCTTACCAGAGTACATGGTGGAGCTGTTTCGGTGAAGAAAAGATATCGTTTTGATGATATGGATGTAAGAACGACATCCAACATGGAGCTTAAAGAACAGATCGCCAGAAAAGCACTGGAGTATGTCAAGGATGGGGACACGATAGCTATAGATTCGGGAAGTACAGCTGCGGTATTTGCAATGGCACTTAAGACGCGCAGATTTGATTCACTTTCAGTGATAACCTATTCATCAGAGGTATTTTCGATATTATCTGATTGCGAAAATTACAGAATTACTTTGCTCGGAGGGGATTACCTTCCAAAAGAAAAAATATTTTATGGATTTCTTACTCATGAGGCACTGCAGAGATTGTATTTTTCAAAGGCATTCGTGGTGCCTCTGGCGCTGTCGCTGGAGGATGGTGCACATGACTTTATAAGGGAGACATATGAGAATCAGTGTATGATGATAGGACATGCAAGTGAGGTGTTCATTCTGGCAGACAGTTCGAAGTTTGAGACAAAGGGTGATCTGAAGATATGTGATCTTCAGCCAGAGTATACCATCATAACGGATGACAGGCTGCCGGAGTCTATATACAGTATGTATAAAGACCGTGGACTGAATATAGTATGAACAGCAACGGAAAGCACCGTAGGTGCGAATCATGATACATGATATAAGAAAATAATAAATATAAGAAAATATGTCAGATGGGCAGGGATCTTTACTGGGGCATAGATGTATTATGTGCTCGATCGACTCTTCTTTGGGTGTACAGACAGAGAATAAAATAGTATAATATTATTCATGAGATTGGACGGACAAAGGATGTGTTAAGTTTTCCGTGAAAACTTGATATGCAGCCATAGCCATTGTCAGAATTGACCTTGAATGGCTGGTGTTCAAAGAGAAGGAGGGTTACAGTTATGTACGAGAACAAGAATATGCTCAGCTGGCTTGGATATTTTGCAGATATGATGAAAGTCAGCCCTGAGAAGATAAAGATGCTGAATATATGTGGAAAGCAGAAGAATGTTGTTCCAACTATAGACACGCACAAGAGGGTGCTGATATTTGCCGATGAGAGCCATGAGGATCTTCTCTACACACTGTGGGAGAAGGGATTTGGCGAGTATGACATGTGGTATGCCGAGGGAACTGAACCTGGCGGCGAGGTACAGCACGACAAGATAGAGAAGGTGCTCAATAAAAAGATAACAGGACCAACAGTTATATTTATAATGAACGAAAAGACCAGGGAGTCTGTAAGATATGGAATAGCAAATGATTTCTTCTCAGCAGGTACGGTTCACTATGTTGGCAAAGAGATACGTGCAGTTATCATGAGTCTGCTTGACGTTGACACACATGATACGATCCTTGCGCTTCAGGCTGAGAGTATTGTCATAGAGGCTGCCATAGTTGCCAGCGAGGGTAATATCATAGCAGTGGAGCCGGATGAAGGCTCGAGACGCTCAATGGAAGAGAATGTGGACAAGTTTGGCGTACATAATGTCCAGATCATCCCGGATATGAGCGAGGAGACCCTGGCAGCGATACCTGTTCCAAGGCTTGCGTTTATAGTTGCCAACCATTATCTTGAGTCTGATATGGAGAGACTTTTGAAGATCAATCCGGAGATGCAGTTCGTTATATATACTCTTGATCTTGGTATACTTGCCCAGGCAAAGCTTATATTTGACAAGTTGGGAATCAATAATATGGAGGCGATACAGATATCCGTGTCCAAAACAAATAAGGACAATATGTTCGTTACACAGCCATCACCTTGGCTTATCACAGGTGCGGCTGAGAAATAAAAAGATTTAGTGAAAGTTGTAACGAAATATAATATAATAATAGGAACAAAATGCCAGAAGGCGCTGATTGATATGTGATCAGCGTCCTTCCGGCATTTTATTTTGTAATTGTGTTCTGTATTATGAATTCATTTATAATTTTAAGAAATAGGCGGCATACGGGCTGTCTCTTATACACATCTCCGAGCCCACGAGACGCGTAGTAATCTCG
>URJU01000180.1 GCA_900548315.1 uncultured Coprococcus sp.
TACGAGATTACTACGCGTCTCGTGGGCTCGGAGATGTGTATAAGAGACAGTTGTGTGAGCTATGTAAAGGCGCCGCCAAACAAAGCGTTTATTATTTCTGGACTTAGGAAGAAACCAAAGATACTCATCGGCAGAGCGGGACTTAAAATTCCATTTTTTGAGAGAAAAGATGAGCTGCTGATAAAGCAGATAAGCATTGACATCAAGACAGGAGATTATGTACCAACTCTTGATTTCATCGGTGTAAATATTGATGCAGTTGCAAAGATAAAGATCCGTACCGATGAGGAAGGAATCCAGCTTGCCATGAAGAACTTTCTGAACATGAAGGAAGACCTGATAATGGAGGCTTTGGTGGATTCGCTGCAGGGTAATATGAGGGAGATCATAGGAACCATAAGTCTTAAAGATCTGTGTAATGACAGAAAGTCATTTGGTGATCAGGTACAGGAAAAGGCACAGGTTGACATGAACAGACTCGGTATAGAGATTATATCCTGTAATATACAGCACGTCGAGGATCAAAATGACCTTATCATAGCACTTGGACAGGACAATATGGCTGCAATCCAGAAGAACGCCAGCATAGCAAAAGCAAATGCTGACAGAGACGTGGCTATAGCGCAGGCGCAGGCTGCAAAAGAGTCAAATGATGCCCAGGTTCTTGCTCAGACAGAGATTTCCATAAAGCAGAATGAACTCTCTATCAAAAAGTCGGAACTCAAGACTGTCGAAGATACAAAGAGAGCTGAGGCAGATGCCGCATATGAGATCCAAAAAGAGGCTCAGAGAAAGACAATAGAGATCACAAAGACGGAGGCAGATATTGCAAGACAGGAAAAGGAAGTTGACCTGAAAAAGAGAGAGGCTGATGTAAAAGAGCAGTCACTCAATGCTGAGATACGAAAAAAGGCTGAGGCAGATAAGTTTGCAAAACAGCAGGAGGCTGATGCGCAGCTTTATCAGAGACAGAGAAATGCAGAGGCGGATAAGTTTGAGAAACAGCAGGAGGCAGAGGCGAGAAAGGCTCAGGCAGAGGCTGAACTTTATGCCAAGAAACAGGAGGCTGAAGGTATCCGCGCTGTAGGTGAGGCAGAGGCTAAGGCTATAGAGGCAAAGGGTATAGCAGAGGCAGAGGCTCTTGAGAAAAAGGCAGAGGCTATGAAGAAGTACGGTCAGGCTGCTATGGTTGAGATGATCGTAAATGCACTTCCAGAGATGGCAAAGGCTATAGCAGAGCCACTGTCAACCATAGACAAGGTGACCATCATAGATGGCAATGGAAACGGCGGAGGTTCTGGAGTGGGAACTATGGGGTCTTATGTACCTCAGGTACTTGCCAAGACCATTGAGTCTGTGAAGGAGACTACAGGCGTTGATATAGCAGAGATCATGCGTGCAAATACATACGATGCAAAGGTAAACAAGAACATCAATGTGTCGGGGTTGGAAGGCATGAATGTACAGATGGAGAATCCGCCGAAGGAAGAGAGTAAAAATGCAAGTATAATAGACAGTGATAACGACTAAGCTAAGATAAATATTGTATAGAGCAAAAAAGAGATAGAGTGTGGGATTGCACAACATATATATCGTTTGTAGAAATGAGTGTATATCATGAGGATCCCGCACTCTTTTGTGTTGAAAATAAGATGAAACATGGCTTCATATGGTGTACAATAAAAATATTAAACCATAAAGGAGAGGAATATATGGGAGTACGAAAGAGAAGGGTAGCATGTAAGTTGATTGCAGTAGTGATGGGACTGGCTATGATGCTGTCACTGATGCCGATGAATGCGAAGTCAGTTCAGGCGGCGACACTTCCGGCGGATGTTTCAAAACCGTCTTCGGGTTGCGTCTTTATAGCGATGGAAGGACAGTATGTATCAGGAGCATCGGCAGCAATCAAGAAAATCAATCATATTAGATACGAGGCGTGTGAAAAGGGGGTCAAGCTAAACGGGCGCAGGCTTACACTAAAGGATTATGTGCCTATCAAATGGTCTGCGGGGCTTGAGAAGATAGCCAGGATAAGGGCTGCTGAGTCGAGTATAACGATGGGGCATGCAAGACTAAATGGTAAGTCGGTATTTGACTTCAGTTATCCGGGAAACGGATGGCCAACAGCAGAGGTGATCGCATGGAACTGGTCGGATGGTATGCTGATGGCTATAGATCAGTGGTATAGAGAGAAGGATGATTATATATCGGAAAAAGCCGGTGCGGTGACAGGACATTACACAGCTATGATAAATCCAAACAACAGATATGTTGGAATTGGCACATTTATTGGGAAGACAGCAAGCTATCGCAATACTACAGCTGCTCAGTTTATGGGAAATGTGAGTCAGTCCGAGAAAGTTGCAAAGGCAACAGGTAAGTGCAGTGCGACCATTGAGGTGAAAAACAGCAACATCACAGCACTGAAACTTACAGGAACGAAAAATATAAACCGTGCGCAGAAGACATCACTCGCGCTCCGTGCGGTGCTTGGATCATATGGTGGAGATTCATACAGAGTGCTTTCGGGGGCAAAGTGGACGTCATCAAATAATTCGGTTGCGAAAGTTTCGTCTACGGGAGTCGTCACAGGTCTTAAGAAGGGCACAGTAAAAATAACAGCAAGGATAGGAGCAAAGTCAGCATCATTCAATGTGACGGTGTCAGGCAAATGCGCCCATTCGTATTCTGGAAAAGTAGTAAAATGTGCTACGACTAAAGCGGACGGACAGGTTCTTCACATATGTAAAGTATGTGGGCATAAGAGATATATAGCAGTTAAATCTATAAAGAGCGTAAAGTTATCCGGAACAAGTTATAAATATGATGGGAAGACAAAGACTCCTTCGGTGGCTGTTAAGGACGCTGCGGGTAAAAACATACCAGCGAAATATTACAAAGTCACATATTCTAAGACACGAGTGAAAGTTGGAACTTACAAGGTTAAGATCACGTTCAGCGGAAGATATACAGGCACAGTTACCAGGGAATATAAGATAGTGAGATAGGCGTCAGAAATAAGCATTAAGAAACCCCTACAGTTTATATTAAAACTGTAGGGGTTTTGTGATTTACAATCAATAGGATATATTATGATATGGCGCCTGCGTTTGAACAGGATATCGTTACGCTCTTTGTAACGGTTTTTACAAGTTTATTGCTGGATGAATACTGCTTTCCGACAGCAGTTGCATCCGCGTGATTGCCAGATCTTGTGCAACTGGTTATTGCTGCCTTCCAGTATGATGATGAGCTTGTTGCAGCAGCTTTAGCTGAGGTACATGTGCTAGATGAGCCAGTGTAGCTGAAAGTTGCAACGATATCTATCTGCCATAATACAGTTCCGGATGCGTTTTTATAGTAAACTGTTTTAGATGCGGTCTTTGATTTGGTAGCTCTTGTAGCCTGAGTGGACTCTGATGGATATTCGTGTATGACTACTGTGCAGTAAGCAACCTCATTGTCCTCGGTCTGCACTGATTCTGATGCACGTACAGGTATCTGTCCCATAAATGAAAAGCAGATGACAAGAGCACAGCAGAGCGCGAATAATTTTGTTATTTTCTTTGACATAGATTAATCCCCCATTTCTTTTGTAGATGTAGATACTGATTCTGCGGAGATCCAAGCTTTAGTTGAAATTGTGGCAGTAGCATCAACAGGATATGGTTCATATTCTTTGATGACTATTGTCTCGGAACGGATATCAGCTAACTTTGATTCCTGCAATTTTTTGTGCGATAAGACAGCACTGCATATAGATATCACAGATAAGACAGCAAGACCGGCAATTAAAAGTTTTAAATGTCTCTTGCTGGAAAGAGCCCGGTTCGCATCGTCGTCACTGAGATGATCCATGTATGTTTTCACGTAGGTATCAACGCAGTCTCTGGTTGTGCCGAACCTTTCGACCAATGACGTCATTGTTATCGCCTCATCGCTGGATGTTTCAGCAAAATCATACATTGCTGAACTTAAAATTCTCAGAAACTCTTTTTCTTCCCTGTCATAGAAAGGAAGGTTTCTTTTTACATCCCTCAAGTACTCCTTAATGATCTTTTTGTCCTGTTTAAATTGTAAATCACTTTTCATAGTCTTTATCCTTTTCGTAAAATATTATAAATCATAATATAA
>URJU01000181.1 GCA_900548315.1 uncultured Coprococcus sp.
TACGCGTCTCGTGGGCTCGGAGATGTGTATAAGAGACAGATTGTGCATGAGCTGTATAAACATAGAGATGAAGTGCTTCTTGTTCTTACGAAGTCACAGGGATCCAGCATGGAGAGCATGCCAGACAATATAGTGAATCAGATGGATGCACACAATGCATTTATATGTGAGGCGATGTGCAGGGCTTATGGAACACCGATGGTTGACAGGAATGTGGTACATTGGATGTCTCATTCACAGATTGATATGTTTATATTCATGGTGACACATATTGACAATGAGAAGGATGCCTTGAAGTTCGTTGAGACAGGTATGAAATATCTGATCTCAGGCTGGTATGGCCTGGTTAAGCCGTGGCAGGATCCAGAATAAGATTTGACCGGAATAGAAAATTGAAAACAGTAAAATGAAAAATGTGGTACAGGGGAATCAAATTCCCATTATGTCTTATTACAGGTCTTCCGAATTACAGGGAAGACCTAAAAAAAGGCTTAAACCATAACAGCGTTATGTATGCAAATGAACATTTGAATAGCTAATAAAGTGTAATGGATTGCTATAAAAAATAAAGTAAATGAAAATTAGAACAACGAGGATATCATAAAGGAGGAAAAATTATGTATTTGGAAGTGTCAGGAGTAAAGAAGAGCTATGGAGAGGGTGGAAGCTATGTGCAGGTGCTTAAAGGTATAAACACAGGTGTTGAAAAAGGACAGATGTGTGTTATACAGGGAACGTCAGGTTCAGGTAAGTCAACACTTCTGAACTGTATAGGTGGTCTTGACACCATGGATTCAGGTTCGATAAAGGTTGATGGAACAGAGATATTTGGTATGACCAGCGACCAGCTTGCGGACTACAGACGTGATAATTTGGGATTTATATTCCAGTTCTATAACCTTGTTCCAAACCTCACTGTGAGGGAGAACATACAGGTGTGTGAGTATCTGACAGATGATCCGCTCCCTATGGATGACTTGATAGAGATTCTAGGACTTACTGAGCATCAGAACAAGTTCCCCTCACAGCTCTCAGGTGGACAGCAGCAGAGATGTGCTATAGCGAGAGCTCTGGTTAAAAATCCAAAACTCCTCCTCTGTGATGAACCGACAGGAGCTCTTGACTCCAAGACATCCAGAGATATTCTTGTTCTTCTCGAGGAGATAAATGCGAAGTATGGAACGACCATGCTGATAGTAACCCACAACAATTCCATCAAGAATATGGTGCACAAGGTTATCTTCATAAAAGATGGTCTTATAAGCAAAGAGTACGAGAACGAAGAGAGAGTTCCAGCGGCAGAATTGGAGGATTTGTAATATGCAGAAGGTTTTGAGAAAAAGGGTTCTGAGGGATCTGAAGGAGAATCTGTTCAGATACATAGCACTTGCATTTCTTATCATCATGGGTATGTATGTCATTGTCTCGCTGATAGGAGCCGGATATACGATCATTGACAATGGCGAGACACATGACGAGGCAAATAAGATAGAGGATGGTCAGTTTTCCGTATTCGTTCCACTGAGCGATGAAGAGATATCCCGGCTTGAGGATGTGGGTACTGAGGTTGAGCAGATGTTCTACGAGGATTACGATGTCATGGATGGCAAGACTATCAGGGTATTTGCCAACAGGGAGAACATAGATCTTGTGGAATGTGATGAGGGAAATCTTGCGGAGGCTGATGATGAGATAGTTGTTGAGAAGAGATTCAGTCAGGTAAATGATATTTCTGTCGGAGATACAATACAGATAGCAGGAAATGAATTCGAGGTGACAGGAATAGGAACATCACCTGATTATAATGCGCTTTTCAAGGAGATGTCAGATACAGTTGTCGACAGCAAGGTGTTTGGAACAGTATTCGTTACAGAGGGTGCGTATGATAAACTTCATGCAACAGGCGAGAGTGTTAAGACAGAGACATATCTTTATGCGTTCAGACTTAAGGGCAAGACCACATGTGATGATGTGAAGGACGCTCTTGAGGACATCAAGGTAGACACAGACAGAATAGATGATGAGTATTTCCAGGAATACTGGGATAGAACTGGCGCAGCCATAAACGATTTCAAGGATGGCATAAAGGAACTTAAGTCAGGTGCAAATGAGCTTGCAGATGGACTTGGAGAACTCACTGATAACAACAGAAAGCTGAATAATGCGGCACAGGAGCTGTTTGATGTATATCTTGAACAAGCGTCATCATCTCTCTCAGCGTATGGTTTGGATGCAGAGCTTACAGAGGATAATTACAGTGACGAGATGAAGAAGATCGCCGACAGCCAGGGCGGAGTAGTGGCGATGAGTATCGAGAGCGCTCTGAGTGATATTGACAGCATCAAGGCATTCAAGGACGGTATAAAGGAATACACAGATGGAGCTATGGATGCAAAGGATGGCTCGGATGAGCTTGCAGATGGAATGGCAGAACTCAAGAAGGAGACTGATTCGTTCCTCGAGGATTATGACACAGAACTAGCCAACATCACATCATTTGTGACAAGTGACGACAACCCAAGAACAGGCGGAGCTGCTGATGATCAGCAGATCAATGTACAGGCCGGATACTTCTTCGGAGTCTTGCTCATGCTTCTGTTCACATATGTCATATCGGTATTTGTTGTACATGGAATAGAGAAGGAGAGCAGCGTCATAGGTGCGCTCTATGCCCTGGGTGTCAAGAGAAGAGATCTCATGATGCACTATCTTACACTGCCAGTCATAGTCACAACGGTTGCAGGAATAATCGGTTTCCTGATCGGGATAAGCAATATAGGAATTCCGGTACAGATGGCAGATGCATATGCGTATTATTCGATTCCTGCTATGGATGTGAAGATACCGCCGATTCTTATAGCGTACGGTATCGTGATGCCTCCACTGGCGGCGATAATTGTGAATTACTTTGTTATCAGAAAGAAACTCTCACAGACGGCTCTTTCACTCATAAAGAATGAGGTCAAGCAGCCGAAGGGCAGCAATGTCAATCTCGGAGACATGGGATTTGTCGGAAGATTCAGAGTCAGACAGATGCTCAGAGAGATGAGAACAGGGTTGACCGTTGTGATCGGAATGTTTATAGCCCTCATATGCCTGATGTTAAGTCTTAACACTGCAACTTTCTGTTCAAATGTCAAGAAGCAGAATGTGGAGGATACCCACTATGAATATGTGTATACATACAAGTATCCTACAGAGAATCCACCAGAAGACGGTGAGGCTGCGTATGCAAAGATTCTGAAGAAAAAGATATATGGATACAATTGGGATGTGACAGTTCTTGGACTTTCAAAGAATACGAAGTATTTTGATGTTACCCTCAAGGATGGCAAGAACAGAGTTGCAATATCATCATCATTTGCTGAGAAGTATGGTTACGGTGTGGGTGACGAGATTGTACTCCACGATGAGGGAAATGATATAGATTATGGATTTACAGTGGACAGTGTGACACAGTATACTCCGTCGTTCTATGTTTTTATGGCTATTGATGATGCAAGGGAACTGTTCGGTGCAGAAAGTGACGAGTACAATGTGGTATTTGCAGACAAAGATCTGGGAGTTGATCCGGCAAGACTTTATGCAACCACAACAAAGGCTGATATCGAGTCTGCTGCCGGAATATTTGCTGATCAGATGAAGAGCATGGTTGTTATGATTGTTGCTATATCGACACTTATATTTGTGATGGTAATGTATCTGATGATGAAGGTCATGATAGACAGATCGGCGTTTTCTATCTCGCTTATAAAGGTGTTCGGATATAGGACAAAGGAGATAAGGAAGCTTTATCTGGATGGCAATTTCTTCATAATCGCAATCGGAGCAGCCATATGTCTGCCACTTTCAAAGCTCATAATGAGCGCAGTGTATCCTTCTTTGGTGTCAAATGTAAACTGCGGCGTTAAGCTGACATTTGCTCCATGGCTCTGGGCTGTGCTCTATTGCGGAATAATTGTTCTCTACTTCATAATCAACAGAGTTCTGGTCGGCAGGCTGAACAAGATCGTGCCGGCAGAGGTGCTGAAGAACAGGGAGTGAGATAGCGTGATAAAAGGCAACACAATATACTGTCTCTTATACACATCTCCGAGCCCACGAGACGCGTAGTAATCTCGT
>URJU01000182.1 GCA_900548315.1 uncultured Coprococcus sp.
ATAAGAGACAGTATCGGTATAACATGAGCTTTCAAAAACTTCATAATGTAACAATATCCTTGCATCCCCTTGATCATTTGTATTTTGTATTACAGCTTTATTATCAATCTGGTATGACCTCTATATACACCTGATCATACTTATCCCTTAACTCCTGTTTTATCTCGTCTCTCACCTTATGAATGATACTTATATGTATCACATCCGTCTGATTTCCTATATATACCTCAACCCACAGCTTCCGCCCGGTCTGGATGACATCCAGAAAAGTGACCTCATATGGGTAATCCTTCATATGCTGATCCACTATGGCTCGTATCTGACTAAGCGTCTCTTCCTCCGGAGCAAAAAGAATAAGATTCTTGATACTCTGGAATATCTCGCACACCGGCTCTTTTATAAGAAGAAGTGCCATAACCACCGCTACTGCCGGATCAATATAAGGGGTCATAAAACGCAGGTTTGTATGCAAAAGAGCAATCTGTACCGCAAATGCTATAGCAACCCCCATACTGCTTATTACGTCAAGCTTCCACATATACAGCTCCGCTTTGATAGTTGTAGACTCATATTTCTTACTGTAATGGCCAAGTATCGCATACATAACCGCACAGCATACACATACAAGAAATTCAAATACCGCTATGCTCCCCGCATCTACATCATGTCCCCCATGAAACAACAGCTTTATATTCTCAACCATGAGATTACATGTGAGTGCAAGTAATACACTGTACTTCACAAGTAGGAAAAGCGATTCCACCTGGGCATAGCCATATGGATGTTTCTCTGTCACCGGTTTATACAGAAGCGGAACCAGCACCATGAATGGTCCTATCATGACCAGATCTGCAGAGTCGAACAGGCAGTCCGTCCAAAGTGAATGTGAATGGGTATACCATGCCATCACGCCCTCCGCAAGTATAAATAAGACGCTTCCAAGAAAAGACAGACGAAGTATTCTCTTCTCTATGGCAAGCTTGTCTTTTCTCGACCTACGTTCCTTCTTCTTAGCTTCTCTTTTACTAATTTCTACATCTCTTTCATTCATTATATATTCTTCCTATGTTTAATTTCCATAGACAACAATATCATCAGTACATAATATAATCAAGTATCGGCTATTGATTTCTCCTTTTTGATATGCATATTTTTTTACAAAAAAGCCCCTGTAACCACCTCATGGCAATTACAGGGACTCATATTGTCTTTATTAAGCTAATTACTTACAAGTTCTGTTCGTCTGAATCCTACTTGTTAGCGATTGCAGCCTGAGCAGCAGCAAGTCTAGCAATAGGTACTCTGAATGGTGAACATGATACATAATCAAGACCAATCTTGTGGCAGAACTCAACTGATGAAGGATCTCCACCGTGCTCACCACAGATACCAATGTGAAGCTTTGGATTAACTGGCTTACCAAGCTTAACTGCCATATCCATGAGCTTACCAACACCTGTCTGATCAAGCTTAGCAAATGGATCGTTCTCGAAGATCTTAGCATCATAGTAAGCATTTAAGAACTTACCAGCATCATCTCTTGAGAATCCGAATGTCATCTGTGTAAGGTCGTTTGTACCGAAGCAGAAGAAGTCAGCTTCCTTAGCGATCTCATCAGCTGTAAGAGCTGCTCTTGGGATCTCGATCATTGTACCAACCTCATACTTAAGATCTACGCCAGCAGCAGCGATCTCAGCGTCAGCTGTCTCAACAACTACCTTCTTAACGTACTTAAGCTCCTTAACCTCACATACAAGTGGGATCATGATCTCTGGCTCAACTGTCCAATCTGGATGCTCCTTCTGAACCTCGATTGCTGCACGGATAACAGCCTTTGTCTGCATCTTAGCGATCTCTGGATATGTTACAGCAAGACGGCATCCTCTGTGACCCATCATAGGGTTGAACTCATGGAGTGAGTTGCAAAGTGCCTTAATCTCCTCAACGCTCTTGTTCTTAGCAGCAGCAAGCTTCTCAATGTCAGCTTCCTCTGTTGGAACGAACTCATGAAGAGGTGGATCCAGGAATCTGATAGTAACTGGGTTACCCTCAAGTGCCTCATAAAGAGCCTTGAAGTCTCCCTGCTGATATGGAAGGATCTTATTAAGAGCTTCCTCTCTCTCTTCTACTGTATCAGAGCAGATCATCTCACGGAATGCTGCGATTCTCTCTGGATCAAAGAACATATGCTCTGTACGGCAAAGACCGATACCCTCTGCACCAAGCTCACGTGCCTTCTTAGCATCTGCTGGTGTATCTGCATTTGTTCTAACCTTAAGTGTTCTATACTTATCAGCCCATGCCATAACACGGCCGAATGTTCCTGCGATCTGAGCATCAACTGTCTTGATAACTCCATCGTAAATGTTACCTGTTGTACCATCGATTGAGATGTAATCTCCCTCATGGAATTCCTTGCCAGCGAGTGTGAACTTCTTGTTCTCCTCATCCATGATGATATCTCCACAACCTGATACACAGCATGTACCCATACCACGGGCAACAACTGCAGCGTGTGATGTCATACCACCACGAACTGTAAGAATACCCTGTGCTGACTTCATACCTGTGATATCCTCTGGTGATGTCTCAAGACGTACAAGAACTACCTTCTCGCCTCTAGCTGCCCATGCCTCAGCATCATCAGCTGTGAAAACGATCTTACCACATGCAGCACCTGGTGAAGCGCCAAGTCCCTTGCCCATTGGTGTAGCTGCCTTAAGAGCTGCTGCATCAAACTGTGGGTGAAGAAGTGTATCAAGGTTACGAGGATCGATCATTGCAACTGCCTCTTCCTCTGTCTTATGTCCCTCATCAACAAGGTCACAAGCGATCTGAAGAGCTGCCTGAGCTGTTCTCTTACCATTTCTACACTGAAGCATGTAAAGTTTCTTGTTCTCAACTGTGAACTCCATATCCTGCATATCATGGTAGTGATTCTCAAGAGTCTCACAAACCTTGATGAACTCTGCGTAAGCATCTGGGAACTCCTGCTCCATCTGAGCGATTGGCATTGGTGTACGAACACCAGCAACAACGTCCTCGCCCTGTGCGTTGATAAGGAACTCACCCATAAGCTTCTTCTCACCTGTTGCAGGGTCACGAGTAAATGCAACACCTGTACCAGACTCATTGTTCAGGTTACCGAATACCATAGGCATTACGTTAACTGCTGTACCCCATGAATAAGGGATATCATTGTCTCTTCTGTATACGTTCGCACGTGGGTTATCCCATGAACGGAATACAGCCTCGATAGCTAACTTTAACTGCTCAACTGGGTCTGAAGGGAAATCTGTTCCTAACTGGTTCTTGTACTCTGCCTTGAACTGCTCAGCAAGTGTCTTGAGATCCTGTGCTGTAAGCTCTACATCGAACTTAACACCCTTCTCTTCCTTCATCTTGTCGATGAGCTGCTCGAAGTACTTCTTACCAACTTCCATAACAACGTCTGAGAACATCTGGATGAAACGTCTGTATGAATCGTATACGAAACGCTCGAATGCTGGATCTGGGTTGTGTGCTATCATAGCAGCAACAACGTCATCGTTAAGACCAAGGTTAAGGATTGTATCCATCATACCTGGCATAGATGCTCTTGCACCTGAACGAACTGATACAAGTAATGGATTCTCAAGATCTCCGAACTTCTTGCCGTTGATCTCCTCCATCTTCTTAACGCCATCCATAGCCTGAGCCATGATCTCGTCATTGATCTTACGGCCATCCTCATAGTACTGAGTACAAGCCTCTGTTGTAATTGTGAAACCCTGTGGAACTGGAAGACCAATTGCTGTCATCTCTGCAAGGTTTGCACCCTTACCACCGAGAAGATTACGCATGGTCATGTCGCCTTCGCTAAACATATAAACCCACTTGTTTGCCATTTGTTTGTTACCTCCTACGTAAACTATATTTAATTTCATGGTGTGGAGTCCCCGTGAAGTCTCCACACGCGCTAGACTGATTATAACATATATGTCAACATTAGCAAACTCTTTTTTCTATATTTTGTGTATATTCCACCCCATTTTTACATATATTTGAATTTTGATTATTTTCTTCTATAAGCTGTTATTTTTTCGCAATGCTTCCCTGTTATCTGAGCGCA
>URJU01000183.1 GCA_900548315.1 uncultured Coprococcus sp.
TCGTGGGCTCGGAGATGTGTATAAGAGACAGTGTTATGGTCATGGTAAATTATCTCCGGCTTAAACTTGTTCTGCTGTCCGTTGCCAGATGCTGTCTGAATCATGTCATCTCTGAACGACTCTATAGTGTCATCTGCAAGATAAAGCTGAACCACATCGCCAACATATACGATCTCATTTCCTACAGCTTTTACGCCATTTAATTTAATATTTTTCTTTCTTATCATTCTATACACAAAACTTGACGGAGCCTTGTTCAGATATTTCATCACAAGTTTGTTTAGTCTCTGCCCTGACTCGTTTTTTGATATAACAATCTCTCTCATTTTTATATTCCTAATTCAAATAATCTCTCTCTCATTCTCTCATCAGTACCGACAAATTCATCTGTCGGTGCCTTTATCTTTTCAGCCTTTGCAATAAAACTGTCCATATCCGTAGTCACAATGACTACATACTGTTTTTTCTGGTCTGTGAATGCTTCAGATATGATTTTTTTCAGATATGTCTCGTCCTGTATCTTCTTTCCGAAACCGCCATTGTAGTAAAAAAGCATCCTCCCATCTCTTACCACTGCCACAGGAAAATACACAATTCCCTCGTATCTACTCACAGATACATCATATACCAGTGATTGATCCTCAAAGTACGGTAATTTTTTCAGTTTTAAATACTCCTCGTCAGAAAGTTCTTTGAAACCGGCACACATTATGTATGCGACTAGTTGTTTTGCAAGCGGCAGTGCCACCAGTATCGGTATAACTATAAATATTGATTTTCTGGTGTCGAACATCATCACCGTGAAGAATACTCCGGCGATAACGAACAGTCCCAGCACAATGATACTTATAAGAACATTCCTCTTGTGTCTGTTCATATATCCGTATTGTCCTTTTTCCATATCATCCTCCAGTTAGTTGATAGTCGTAATCTTTTATCTCTATTTCATAAATCTAATCAGAATACTGTGTGGCAAGTATTTGCTCACAAGTCTGAATGCCTTCATAAGAGGTGAGTATACAGACATTTCACTCATATAATAGGAATCGATCAAAGCCTTCTTGACAACCTTCTTAGGATTTGCTCTAAGGATCATCTTGTAAGGCTTAGATTTTATATATTTCTGTGCCACATCAAAAAATTCAGTCTTTACCGGACCAGGGCAGACAGCTGTCACCGTTATCCCCCTGCCCTCAAGTTCTCTGTTTAACGCCCTTGAAAAGCTGAGCACCATTGATTTTGATGCCGCATATATTGCAAATGACGGCTGAGGCAAAAATGCCGCAGACGATGCAAGATTGATAATGTTGGAAGGTTCCGACATGTATGGCAGTGATATATGGGTTATCGCTGCAAGTGCCCTGCAGTTGAGATCCAACATTCCAGTTACATCATCCACTGCCATATCCTCAAAATGACCAGCTATCCCGTATCCGGCAGCATTAACCAGAACTCTTATTGATGGATCCTGTCTTTCCAAAAGATTTCTATAAAAATTAATATCGGATTCTTTTGTCAGATCCAGTGCAAGTATCCTTACAAGCTTATCACTCACTGCATTGATCTCATTCTTGACCTCGGCAAGTCTTTCTTTTCTTCTCGCTATCAGCCATATCTCATCTATCGTTCTATACTTTTGTGCAATCTGCACAGCAAATTCTCTTCCAAGGCCTGAAGACGCCCCTGTTACTATTGCTACTTTTTTCATGACATCATCCTCCATCCCGATAAATATTTGTTCTTCAATACTCCTCTGTTGTTCTTAGCCCATCCAAGCGGATATCCGTCTACACAGATAAGCACATAGCCATTTTTTATCTTATTGCCCAAATCCACAATATCCGCCGATTCTGTATCAAGCTCTATTGTCTCTCCCTTCAAATATTTTATGACTCTTATGTCATCAGCGGGCAAATCCACCACATTGTCAAACTGATCCTTTTTAATATACATGGCAAGGGACTGACTAGGCTCAAATCTATTTTTCTTGACCTCACCAAGAAACAATCCATGCCTCAAAAGCCTAAGCCCCTTAACATCAGGCATCCCCTCGGCAATATAATAAAGTCTCCCTTTATTTTCCTCGATCCTGTCTGGCCTTATTCCTGCGCTCGAAGAAATATGCGCTATAAAGTTCAGAAAATCTTCATTTGCGCTATATGGCTTAAATAAATATGTCTGTCCCCCCATACCATACGCATCAGCATCTTTTTCAAATAATGCAATAAAATGTCCCTCCCCTTTCAGGTGATGCGGCCAAAGCCTTGCACACTTTTTCAGCTCAGGATTTCCAGTCTCACCCCAATCAGGATTACCATCATCGAATTTTTCATACTTAGAAAAATCTATCAAATGTATGCTCTTGTCTATTGAGAGGAGATATTCCACTGATCTCTCATCTTCCTCCGGTGAAAATGTACATGTAGAATAAAGTAGTTTTCCTCCAGGTTTTAACATTTTGCACACCTCATTTAATATGCCCATCTGAAGTCTGGAAAAAAGTTCTGTTCCATTGTTCTCCCATGCTGTCATCATTGATGCAGACTTTCTGAACATGCCCTCACCTGAACACGGAGCATCAATAAGTATCTTGTCAAAAGTTCTCTCAAACACCTTTGACAGATTATTTGGTGGTTCGCTTACAACACACATGTTGCCTATCCCAAATAACTCCAAATTCTTGAGAAGTGCCTTAGCCCTGGAATTGCTTATATCATTTGATATAAGTATTCCTGTACCTGCAAGTTTTGCAGCAAGCTCCGTGGATTTCCCACCAGGAGCTGCACATATATCAAGTACCACATCCCCTTCATCGATGTCCAGTACGCTTGCAGGAGTCATGGCACTTGGCTCCTGTATGTAATACAAACCCGCATAATAATATGGATGCTTGGATGGTGTATATTTTTTGTAATCGTAATAGAATCCATTTTTTGTCCACGGAACAGGTTCAAGTTCAAATGGACTAATCTTAAGGAAATCCTCAACGGATATCTTGGACGTATTTATCCTAATTCCGTGGTACATATCACTGTCAAAACACTTTATATAGTCCTCATATTCATTGCCAAGCTGGCTCCTTATTCTTTCATCAAATTTCTTAGGTAAAGCCATGTATAACTTCCAACTCCCTTTTCTGTCTGTTGTCTTATCTGTGTCTAGTTGATGCTCTGAGCTTTAAATCCCTCCGCAATTATATCGAGCTGTTTAGCAAAATTCTCCAGCATCTCCATATCGTCCTTCTGATATATGGAATAGAATTCATCCTGAATCTTTTGAATCTCGCGTGGATTTCCCACTTTGTATAGATTCTGTATATTCACGATTATCTCAGATACGATATTTGCCTTAATATTAAAAGAATTCTGAGCATCCATTATCTCTCCGCGAACATATGACATCTCTCTGTCCAGTGCCACTGTGGCAACCGCCGCATTCTTAAGCTTGGCTCTTATATCTTCAGGTATTCCCTTTCGATATTTGTATTGCAGCGAATGTTCAATGGTCGCCCAGAAATTCATAGCCATAGTCCTTATCTGTATCTCTGCCTGTATAGTTGAGCATCCTGTAGCAGTATAAACATCATAGTCAAGGATTAAATGGTAGCTCTGATATCCGCTTGCCTTGGCATTAGTTATATAATCCTTCTCCTCCCTTATGCGCATATCCTGTCTGTTTCTTATAATCTCTACAACCTTGCCTATATCTTCTGTGAACTGGCACATGATCCTTATTCCGGCTATATCATCCATCTCTTCAACTATGCGATCCATCGGGATATGTTTCTTCTGAAGTTTATCAATAATACTCGAAACTGTTTTTACCCTTCCTGTAACACTCTCTATCGGTGAATACTTTCCTTTGCTCTTATACTGCATGATAATGTGATTAAACTTAACTAGAAGTTCATCAACCGCCTGCTCGTAAGGAGACAAAATCTCCTTCCAAAGCTGAATCTCCATATAACTCCTCCAACATCATATGTCACTTGGCATCTGCCATATAACACTTCAACCATGATCACTGTTCTGATACCCTTGTACTCAGAAACTCATATTCCTTCTGCCCATTCTGTCTCTTATACACATCTGACGCTGCCGACGATAAGG